>JAGNMT010000227.1 GCA_017991025.1 Verrucomicrobiales bacterium | reverse complement strand
GCCTTGGCCTTGACGACACCGTTGGCATCGGTCACGAGCGTCGGTTCCCAGAACGCGAGTGCTTTGAAGTCTTTACGGATGCGGTCGGGATCAATCCCGAAAACGCCGCCACCACCGATGACGTAACCTTTGTTCCCGAAGTCCTGCTCCAGCGGATTCTCGGGAAGGAGGTCGCTGAGGCTTTGTCCGGTCCAAACGGCGAGAGGAAATGCTTCGTGAAAGACCTCACCGGGATCGGGGGTGAGATACCCGGTAAGACTGAGGACTCCCTCATCGACAGCGTAGAAAGTCACCTCGGCACCTGCGACAGGTCGTTTTTCATTGTCCAGAACCGTGGCCGTGAACTCGATCGATTCGCCGGGTTGATAATACTCGGCGGCACCGGCGCTGACCGTCGTCGTGAGCGCCACCGCAGGATCTTTGACATCGAGCTGGCAGTAGCCAAGGCGGTAGTCCGCTGATTTATGAACGTGGGTGCTCTGGTCGGAACCGCGGATAATAAGCAGCGACGCAAACAAGTTCGGTGCGGAGCCCGCTTCGATGGGAACTTCAAGAACGGTTTCATACTGATCAATCACCATCGAACGCGTCGAGCGGACACCGCCACGCTCGACCGAGAGCAGGGCATTACCAAAAACCGGAGTGCGGGCCAGCAGTTTTGCGGTATCGCCGATCGCGTAAGTGGTTTTGTCAGGGATCAGATCGATGCGGATGACATCGTGCCACGACCACGAGGGCTCTTCGGCGCCGATGATGGTAAAGTGACTCTTGGTAATGATGTTCCGCCCTTTGGCATCGCGTGCCGTGAGTGTGATCTGATAGTCACCGGCCTCGGCAAAGGTGATGTCATGCGGCATCGCCCGGGTCAGGCCGGTCACCGCATCGACTTCCGTTTTGAGAACGAGCGGGGTGTCGGAGATGGTTTGCATGCGCTTGTCATTCCGATGCGTCATCTTCCCGTTGGCTCCCAAGACTTTTACCGTGGTCCAGAATTCCTTCTCGACGAGGACGGAGGTTTCGACCGGTGCCGTATAGGCCTCCCCTTTTGTGCTCACTGCAGCAAGAGAGAAGGTCGCTTTGTCACCGGCACGATGGACACCTTCAGGAAGGCGCAGTCCGAGGTAGAAATCGGAGCTGTGCACCGTGAAACGCTTCGACCCGGAGATCGTCTGCTGGTTGGCGTCCGTGACCGAGGCAGTGACACTGACCTGGCGGGGCCCGGGGTTGGTGGTCTGGGCAGGCAGAGAGAACTTGGCGGTCGCCTCGCCCTTTGAAGTGAGGGCGACGGTACCCTCAGTGCTGAAGACATCATCTTCAATCGTGCGGTTTCCGAACTCAAACTCATCGAATCCGCGGGGGCGGGGAAACTCATTCTCAGCGTAGACCATCCAGCTCAGCTCTGCTTTCGAAAGCGCCTTACCCATGTAATATTTGGCGCTCACAGGGATCGCAAGTTCGGCCCCTTCTTCGTACTGTTCCTCAGCGGCGATATTGACTTCAAAGGTGTTGACCCGGTAGTCCTCCACCTGGAAAGAGTAGTTAGCGATGAGACGCCAGTCAGGATCCGCCCCTTCAGCGAGAGGAGGATTAAAATCGACTTCGATGGAATGCCAGCCCATGCCTTCCGCGGGAAGCGTGAAGGCGTCGTCAAAGCTTCCATTTTCGCTGTAGGTGACCTGGCGCTCGAAGAGCTTGCGATGGAGAGCGTCAAAGACCCGGAAACTGGCGGCCCCTTTTCCGGCACCGAGTAGTTTATCGGCATCGATAAAGCGCGACATGGATTTCACCTTCACCTCGTCGCCGGGACGGTAAACATCGCGATCGGTGAAGATGAGCGTGCGCCGCTCTCCGGCGAGAAGATCGTCATACCGCTGCGGAATGCCGAAGCTCCAGAGACCGACGTTGTTGAGACTCTCATGGAACTGAATGACATGACGGTCTTCACCGAGTGCGGCATCCAGAAAAAGGCGATTCTCTTTGCCCCGGTAGAGTCCCCCGGCGATGCGGGCGGTCCCCCCGGCGTCTGTCACGGTCTCTGCGAGGGAACCCGCGTTTTCGTCGCGCAGTGTGACCCCGAGTCCGGAAAGCGGTTTGCCGGATTTAAGAGAGAAGGCGTAAACGACAGTGCCATCGTCGGACTGCTTCCAGGCGAGTCCGATATCCGTGAGCTGAATGAGCGACTGCGCACCCACAGAAAGGGCATCGCGGGTCGATGAGTCGCCCTCGCTGCAAAGGTAGAAAGCTCCGGTCGTCGCCGCCTTTGTCATTTCGTCCCATTCGAGGGCGACGGTCTCCGTTTTGTCGAGTCCGGCGGTTGCATCGCGGAACTGATCGTAGATTACTTTCCCGGGAATCGCTTCGAAGGCAAGGGCCTGCTTATCACCCGAGCCGTCGTATTTGTCCGAGTAGTCACGAAGAGCGATGATGAGGTCTTTGCCCTCAAGGTGTTTTACCCTCGTCCGCATTCCAGTGAGGTTGCCGCTGCGCACTTCAAATTTACGATGACCGGACGCGTTCTGCGTCGTGGAAAAGGCGGGGTAGGTAATGAAGCCCTCGTTCGGGATGAAGGTGACCTGCTTTTCGACGACCTGGCCAAGTTGCGTCGTGTCATTGGCGATGATGCCGTCGCGAACCGTAACTTTGTATTCGATACCGTAGTCGAACTTCCCGCTGATGGTGAAGCGGTTGGAATGCGATTCAATCGTCATCTCGTCGGGTTTGGGCAGTACCGTGATGTATTCCGCGAGGCGAGCCGAGCTGAAGGAGGCATCCATTCCCGATTTGTTGTGCTGAATGGCCAGTTCCAGCGTTGAGTCGTAGGGGTTCACTGCAAGAACATCGCCAACCTCAAAGGGCATCAGTTCGCCGATGTAATCTAGCTGACCCTCAATGATCTCGTGACTGCCATCCGCACTTGCGAGACCGGCACCGGCACTGATATACCAGGCACCTCCGAGCGGGAGCGGGGAGGCAGGACGGATGAGGACAAAATTTTCAACTGTCAGCCCCTCGGAGGAACTGCGCCTGAGCGCCTCGATCTCTTCCTTAGTGGGCCGCGACGCGGTGACGGCGGCGAATCGCTCATTCGTTTTGTCGAAGAGACGGATTCCTCCCTGCACGGCGTCAGGATTCACCGCCACGTTGAACTGAAGAAGAACCGGAGAATCGGGCTTCAGCGGTCTGTCGTCCGAATAATTATAGGGATAGCGGTCGTAGGTAAGGCTGGATTTTCCGGCTGTCTCCTGGGCACCAAGCGGCAAGCAGGTTATCAGGAGCAAGGGAACGATGAACAGCAGTTTCAGGGCGGTTTGGATGCGATGGGTATTCATGGAAAAAAGTGGAAGCGATTCCGAAGGTCGACGGATATTACGGGCGGATTATGCGAAGTCTTTCAGTGCCGCGATTCTTGGCTGGCAGCATAAAAAGCTCCTCCTTGTTACGACTACGATTGAAAACCAAAAGAGCTTAGTAGAATGGCCATAAAATAGGGAACGATTTCGTTGCTTTTCTCAGACCAGCCTCGCCGTTCGCACGAAAGGCGGTATCGGGCACCCGATAGCGTCGGCTACGGCCCGAATCAATTCAGCCTCCCGGCTCGAAACGCCGTCATCGGCCATCACGCTGAGACTGCAGGCCTCAAGCAACCTTTTTTTCACAACAGGCGAAGCATGGGCGAAATCCTCAAGCGCGTCTTTGATACGATCCATTCCGCATTGATCTCCGGTCTTAAAAGGAACCTCGACCAGATAACTTTCACGCAGATGCCCGGCAGCCCGTTCAAACGCTGCTGAAACGGCAGCGGAGTCATTGGGGTGACTCATTGCGGCAAGGGTCGAGAGGAGCACCCCGGCTTTGTCGCGATGGTGCGCCATCCGGGTGAACTTGATGCGCTCCGGGCCGCGCTGCTCGAAATAGTTATCGAGATGCCGGGTGATGACCTGGATAAGCATAAACTCGAAGAGATCAACCCGTCCATCGCTCTCGATGAGACGTTGAATGATGACTCTAAATCGCTTGTATTCATCGGGAGAAAGGTGCCTCAGCGCGGGAATAGAGAGATCGATCAGTCCAATCTTAACCGCAGAATGGATCGTGCTGACCTCCCCAAAAAGCCGGGTCACAACTTCGAAAGTCTCTTCATCGGTGTCCTGACGAAGACGACTCAATTCCGCATTCCGCATTTGATCATCCTGAGCGAGGAGCAACGCAAAAATCATGGACTGGGCTCCGGACCGCGAACGGCAGGCTTCGAGCCAGTTTGGCGGCAGGCTATTATGCATCTCACGCCCCAGGTCGACATGCTCGGCGTGGACGGAGCGGAGACTCTCGAAAGCTTCCGCCGACCTCAACGGAGTCGCTTCTTCAGCGTCACTGAGGAACATACCCGGCACCAATGCAGGTCCGGTGCGTCGGGAAGATAGACTTTTCGCAGCCGATTGAGGTTCGTTCTTCTCCGAAATGGGACGTAAACTCACCTCACTGAATTCGCCGCTCCAGTGCGGAAGCAGCCGACCGATTCGCTGGCTCAGCGGGGGATGGGTCGCGAAAAGTTGAGACTGAAAAGCACTCCCGAAAAAAAGGTGACTCGCATCTCTCGCCATCGGGTGGGCGACCTTCGAACCGGAGCTGAGTCCGCCGATTTTCATCAAGGCCCCGGCAATACCATCCGGATTCCGGGTGAACTGAACGGCGGATGCATCCGCCAAAAACTCCCTTTGTCTTGAGACTGACGCTTTAATGAGGTTCGCAAAGAAGCTCCCGACGTAGCCAATGATGAGCAAGCCCAATCCGGCCGCCAGCATGACCAAAGCAATTCCAGCCCCCTCTTTTCGGCTGGAACTGATATTCCCGCGAAAGGCGTTTCGGAGGATAATCTCACCAATCAGGGCGAGGAAGAGAATGCCGAAGAGCAAACCCATGAGACGGATGTTGAGCCTCATATCTCCATTTAGAATATGGGAAAACTCATGCGCAATGACCCCCTGAAGTTCGTCGCGGGTCAGCAGTGTCATGCAGCCGCGAGTCACCCCGATCACGGCGTCGCTGGGGGATTTCCCGGCAGCAAAGGCATTGATCGAGTCTTCGGAGTCCATCACAAACACCGTCGGTACCGGCACCCCGGCGGCGATGGCCATTTCCTCGACGAGATTCAGGAGTCGGCGCTCATGAAAGTCGGTTGTATTGATATCCACCTCACGCCCTCCGAGTTCCCGCGCAACAACTTCTCCGCCGCCGGACAGCTGAAGCGTCTTGAAGGTCGAAGCCAAAAATACCACCGCAGCGGTTCCGCCGGCCGAAAAAATCAAAATCGACGGATCCCAGAGGTGCAGCCCGACGCTCCCCTTCCCCTCCGGTTCCAGGATTACAAAAATAAAAACCGCGAGGGCATACACCGCCGCGATGATTCCAATCAGGGCGAGGATGAAATAGAAGACGAGCAGATGCGTCTTCTTCCGCGCCACCTCCTGATGCTCGAAAAAATCCATGTCGATAGCGGGCGCTCTACGGTGACCCTGCTGGCTCCCGGCGACCTGCCAGCCGGGCTTCAGAATTTAACGACTACACTCTCACGCTCGGAGTCGTCGGAAACTTCGAAGGTTGTCGCCGGAACGAAGTTGAAGAACCCGGCGATGAGGTTCGAGGGGAACATCTCCAGCTTGTTGTTAAAGTGCATCACGGCATCATTATAGGCCTGACGCGAGAAGGCGACTTTCGATTCGGTAGAGGTCAATTCCTCCTGCAGCTGGAGCATATTTTGGTTGCTGCGCAGCTCGGGATAGCTCTCGGAAAGCGCAAAAAGGCGTCCTAAAGCGCCACCGACCCCCGAGTCGGCGGTGGCGAGCGACTGCATCGAGGCACTATCCGCAGGGGAGGCATTTTCCCGCGCCGAAGTCGCGGCATTACGCGCCTGTATGACCGCCTCGAGAGTCTCCCGCTCGTGCTTCATAAAGGATTTCACGGTTTCCACAAGATTCGGAATCAGGTCATACCGGCGCTTCAATTGCACATCGATCTGGGCAAAAGCGTTTTTGTAGCGATTCCGGAGCTTCACCAGTCCGTTGTATAGCCCGATCACAAATATGACGGGTAGGATGACGACAGCGAGAATAACGAGAATAACGCCCAGGGTGCTCATGGTATTGAAAAAGAGATGTGTAGACTGTATCCGCAATTCGCGAAATGTTCGAGGTCCAAGATGGGACCGCTCCAGCAAAGAATCGAT
>JAGNMT010000226.1:2783-6245 GCA_017991025.1 Verrucomicrobiales bacterium | reverse complement strand
GCCCATTTGATTGCCCTGCTCGTGGCGTTTATCGGCGAAAGGCTGACGCTGCAAATCGTGCACGAAGTCTGGCCGAAACTGGCTGCGAAACAGTTGAATTTTAGTATAGGAGACAAAGAAAATGAAAAAACAAAACGCCGCCGTTAACCGCAAAGCGCCCGCAAGTGCCGCGAGCGAGTCGGCCAAGGTAAGGATCCGCCAATTGCCGTCCGGTGTTCGGGGGCTGGATGAGATTCTCGGCGGGGGTATTCCGGAGTTTTCCTTCAACGTTATAGCCGGAACGCCCGGTTGCGGAAAGACGACGCTGGCCCATCAGATCGTGTTCACCAATGCGACCCGTGCAAAACCCGCTCTCTATTTCACGGTCCTCGGCGAACCGGCCATGAAGATGCTGCGCTATCAGCAGCAGTATTCCTTCTTCGATGAGTCCAAGCTGGGTAGGGCGATCCGTTTTGTCAATCTCGCCGACATCGTGATGGACCAGGATTTGAACGCCGTCCTCGAGGAAATCATCAGGCAGGTCACGACGATCAATCCGGCCATCGTCGTGGTGGATTCCTTTCGCACGGTGGTGCGTAAAGCGATGAATAGCGCCAGCGAGCTGGAGATGCAGTCCTTTATCCAGAGGCTCTCGCAGTTTCTGACGGGTTGGGAGGCGACAACGTTTCTCGTCGGGGAGTATGTGGAGGACGAGATCCGCGACAACCCTCTCTTCACCATTGCCGACGGGCTTTTCTGGGTCTGGCAGGTGACGGAGAGGAATTCTGTCGTGCGAAAAATGCAGATCATGAAGCTGCGCGGACAGGCCTCGGTGCCCGGCCTGCACACGATCCGAATTAGTGATGATGGCCTGCAGGCATTCTCCAGGACTTTGGGAATGACGGGTAGAAAGACCAAGGCCGGGCGTCGGCGTCGGCTCTCCATGGGGATTCCTGAACTCGATAAGATGATGGGTGGCGGCATTTTAGAAGGCGACAGTCTCCTTGTCGCAGGACCTTCCGGGACCGGGAAGTCAGCGCTTGCGACCCAGTTTATTGCTGAAGGCCTGCGTCAGGGGGAGGCGGCAGTCGTGGCACTTTTCGAAGAGCGGCCTGACGGATACACCACCCGGGCCGGCAATTTTGGACTCGATCTGAAAAAGCCGCAGGACACCGGCAAACTCGAAGTGCTCTATCTGCGGCCGCTCGATCTATCGGTCGATGAGACGATGCAGGCCATCCTCGACGCGATCGAGAGGGTCGGGGCAAAACGGCTCGTGATCGACTCACTCGTCGGTTTTGAAATGGCCCTGGCCCCCGGATTTCGCGCGGATTTCCGGGAGTCACTCTACCGGATGATCGGGGCACTCACCCGAGCGGGGGTCACCATCCTCAGCACCGTCGAGGTCGAAGACTCCTTCAACGCGATGCTCTTCAGCCATTACGCGATTTCATTTCTCACCGACGATATTCTCCGGATGCGTTATGTGGAGATCGATGGCCAGCTCCGAAAGATCATGGTCGTCATCAAAATGCGAGGGGGAAATCACAGCAAAGACATCCGTGAGTACATCATCACCGATAAGGGTGTCGTCGTCATCGGTCCGCGCCAGACAGACTACACCGGGCTCACGACGGGGATCCCGACGCGGGTCGGGCGACGGGAAGAGCCCGCCCCGGAACCAAGGGAGAAAAAGTAATTCAAAAACCGATGGCCGCAGCCCCCCCATCTCCGCCGAAGCCTCCCGGCTTGTCGAGTCTCTCGCTCGAGTATGCGCCGCTGCCCATGGCCACGGTGGAGGGTGCAACCCATATCGTGCATTATGTGAATCCCGCCTTTTGCCTCCTGATGAAACAGTCGGCGGAACAGCTTGTCGGGAGGCCCCTTTCCGAACTGCTCCCGGAAAAGGACAAATGCATGACTCTGATTGATCAGGTTTTCCGTACCGGGAAACCGGTCAGTCACATAGAAAAAGATCCTTCCGAGCCGGTGCCGGTCTTCTGGTCCTATACGATGTGGCCGCTCATGGAGGAGGAGTTGCGTATCGGGGTCATGATTCAAGTGACCGAAAGTGCGAAGGCCCATGAATCGACGGTGGAGATGAACGAGGCCCTGTTGCTCGGCTCGCTGCGGCAGCATGAGCTGGCAGAAGCTGCCGAGAGTCTGAATGAGCATCTGAGGGCGGAAATAGCGGCGAGGGCGGCAGCGGCAAAGGAGCTGGCCGAAAAGGCGAGGCTCCTCGACTTGACTCACGATGCCATCATCGTGCGTAATCTTTATGGCCTAATCACTTATTGGAACCGCGGGGCGGAAGAGATCTATGGATGGTCCAGCGAAGAGGCCATCGGGAAAGTCAGCGAGCTTCTCTTCAATACGGAATATACAGTGCCAATAGAGGAGATTACAAAGGAACTGCATCGGACCGGTCGCTGGACTGGCGAACTGGTGCACACCCGGAGTGATGGACGGAAGATTACCGTGCTTGTGCGTAAAACACTGGATCGCGATAGTGAGGGGAATCCGGCCTCCGTGCTCCTGAACATTACTGATATCACGGAGCGCAAAGCGGTGGAAGCGGCTCTCCGTGAAGCGGGAGAGCGGTTCCGCTTCATGGCTGAATCGATGCCTCAGAAAATATTCACGGCGAATCCCGATGGCGGACTTGATTACCTTAACGGGCAATGGAGCGATTACACCGGTTTGACATTCGAAGAGATGCGTGACTGGGGTTGGACCCGGTTTGTTCACGCCGATGATCTTGAGGAATCGGTGAGCCGCTGGAAACATTCGATCAAAACGGGCGTGGACTTCGAATTAGAGAATCGATTTTATTGTCAGGACGGTAACTACCGCTGGCATCTGAACCGTGCTTATGCGATGCGGGATGCGAAGGGCGACGTTGTGATGTGGATCGGCTCGAGCACCGATATTGACAATATGATGCAGGCTCAGGAGGAATTGTTGGAGGCCGAAGCCCAGCTTGCCGACCACGCCGCACATCTCGACGGATTGGTTTTTGAACGAACGGTTGAGCTGACCGCGGCGAATTTGCAACTGCTCGAAGAGGCGGAAAAACGCAAACATCTCGAGGCTGAAGTCGCCGGGGCGATCGAGGGTGAACGGGAGCGTCTCGGTCAGGAGTTGCACGATGGCGTGGTGCAGGAGTTGACCGGCATCGCGATGATGATGCATGCGTTGGCGAAGACATTGAAGAAGTCCGCTCCGACGCAGGCGAAAGAGGCTGATAGACTCTGTTTGCTGATGGAGTCGGCGCATGGACACGCGAGGGATCTGGCCAAAAGCTTCTATCCGGTGGAGCTTGAGCAGCACGGGCTGGTCGTAGCGCTGGAAGGGATTGCGCAGCGCACTGCGGCTCAATTTGGAATCTCCTGTGAGGTGATCGCCGATTCGCTCGATTCGCTCGATTCGCTCGATTCGCTCGATTCGCTCGATTCGCTCGATTCGCTCGATTCGCTCGATTCG
>JAGNMT010000226.1:0-2683 GCA_017991025.1 Verrucomicrobiales bacterium | reverse complement strand
CGATTCGCTCGATTCGCTCGATTCGCTCGATTCGCTCGATTCGCTCGATTCGCTCGATTCGCTCGATTCGCTCGATTCGACGGGGGTGAAGGATGTCACTTCCGTCCAACTTTTCCGCATTGCTCAAGAGGCCGTCCAGAATGCCGCCAAACACGCGCAGGCCCGGAATATTCTCATCTATTTGAGCCGGAAGAAGAGTGAATGGCACCTCACGGTCAGAGACGACGGTATCGGTATGCCGAGTAATAGTCTTGAGTCTGCTGGCATGGGGTTGCGCATCATGTCCTATCGGGCCGGTATTTTGAACGGTACCATCTCAGTCAGCAATGCGGAGGGTGGCGGAGTGATCGTATGCTGCACCGCTCCTGTTTTGGATCACGTGGCGAGCCTGAAATAGGGAATTCCTTATGCTCACCCGTATGAGCGCGTTGCGGATCCTATCAACTCTCCGGCACCTCAAGCGCGAGGAGCCTGCGGCACTCTTCGAGCAACCACTCCGGCTCCATGAACGGATCGTAGCTGATGTCCTGCCAGCGGATGTGCTGGCTGCGATCAATCAGAAAGGTTCCGTGAAGCGGCAGCTTCTCGAAGTCGTCGTAGGCGCGAAACTGTTTGAACGAGACGAGGGACTCGTCCGAGAGCAGAGGAAAGGGAAAGGGTGACTTGCCGTCCCCGGCTCCGGCGAGGGTTTCTTTGAGCCCCGCGACATTGTCGGTGCTGATCGCGACAATATCGATCCCGGCATTGGCGAACTTTTTCTGCATCGGAGCAAAGGCATTGAGCTGCTCCATGCAATGGGAGCAGCCTCGTCCGAGGTAGAAAATCGCGAGCACCGGCCGCTCTTTCATCGCGGACAAGGTGGTGGTTTTATCTGTAGAGTCGCTCAGCGAGAAATCGGGCGCCTTCGGCGGGCTCCAGCGGAAGGGGCCGAGCGAGTCAAGATCGGGACGTGGTCCGAGATCTTTCGCTTCTTCGACCGGTAATTGCCACTGTTCCGGAAATCCGAACTCTTTGGCGATGGCACCGGTCGGAGCAAAAGCAACCAGGTCAGAGTCAGCGCTCGAGGCAACGCTGCGGAGTTCAGTGAAGGCCGCTTTCGCCTTTTCGATCTCGCCGTTGGTGTAAAGCAGTTGAACTCGTGTCGCGAGGGGAAGGACCTCGTTCTTTTCCGCGCTCACTGCTTCCTCGGCCAGTTTTATCGCCATCTTTCCGTCACCGGCACGCTGCCAGAGGGTGGCATGACGCCACTTCGCGAGGTCTTTGAGATCGGGAAGCAATTTCAGGGCCCCGGCGGTGTCAGGTGGGGTGTTTGTCAGGAGTTTGTAAACGGTGAGTTCCTTCACTGGATTCGAAAGCTCGGCCACCGCTTTTTCGAAATTCTTCGCAGCGGCTTTGCTCGCCTCTTCGATCCCTTTGGCATCTTTCTTGGCATCGCTCGCTTTCTTGTTTGCATCGGCGACCGCCTTGTCCTGTTCAGCTTTCTTTGTAGCGAGGCGCTTCTCGAGTTCCGCGAGGTGGATACTGCCACCGGTTCGGTCGCCGCTTTCAAATTTTGCGAGACCAACGTAGCGATGATAGTCGATCTCGGTGATGGATTTTCCGTCGGGTTTCAGAAGCGCGCTGCTGTCTGCTTTTCCATCACCTGAGCAGGAGATGAGTTCCTCCCATTGCGAGAATCGGACGAGGGTGTCGCGGAGGCGCTGCCTCCCCAGTCCCCAACTGCTGCCATCGGGGTCATAAATCTGCTTCTCACCTTCTTTTTTGAATTTCGGGAGACGGGGCAGCGAAATCATGTTCTTCGCGAGTTCCACGGATCGATCAAGCTGGCCGATGCTGTTGAGATTGCGGATGAGCCATTCGTCGTTGTGGGCGAAATTATGAATTTGATCGGGAGTGATCTGAAAGCGAATCATGTGCGCATGATCGACGCGGGCCGATGCCTCCTGCTGCCAGACTGCATCGCGGTAGCGTTTCAGCTTTGAGTAGATGTGGCCGGGCATGTGCCACATGTGCGCAATGCCCGGTGCCGAGGGCCCGCAGTTCGCGGCCGCTTTGAGCCCTTTCACTGCGTCCTCGCTGTCCCAGAGGTGGATCTGAAAATGGTTCACGGGGTGATTGGGGGCTTTTGCCAGGATGTTCTCTGCAATGAGATTAGTCGCGTAGTGGCTGGATATCGGGATGTCTTTGCCGCTGTTGTAAAAGATCTGGTGGAGGAGAACGGCCTGTGCCTCAAGGTCGTCCGGGTAGCTCGACGCGATTTTCTCGAGAGACCGCACGTAGTCGCGGAGCCGCTTCTTGACATCGACTTTGGGGTCCTTGAAATAGGCGGCGAGACCGTCGATCCATAGCTTCTCGTAGTCGGAAGCCTTGTCTCTCCGGGTGACCGCTTCGTCGATGAATTTCTTGCCGCGCGCGTCGTTTTTGAAGTTCGCCATCGCCATACCCCAGTAGGCCATTGCGCAGTCGGGATCGAGAGCGGCGACCTGACGGAAGCTCCGCTCCGCTTCGAAGAACCAGTAACCGTGCAGTTGCCCGACTCCCTGATTGAAGAAACGCTGAGCCTCTTTCGATGTTGTTGTAACTTTGAGATGCACGTCCCCCGTTCCCGGAATGAAAACGGCAGCCTGGCGAGGGCCTTCGTTGAATACTTCGCCGTGGAAGGAATGGCCGGCGAGCGGATCGG
>JAGNMT010000225.1 GCA_017991025.1 Verrucomicrobiales bacterium | reverse complement strand
TTGCTTTCCCTCATCGCGATCGCTTCCTTTCTTCCCCTCACCGGATGCGTCACCAACTCAGGCGGCGGTGATTCTGTCGGCGGCTCGGTTGACGATACGGCCCGTTTTCTCGCCGGTCTCCAGGGAGGATCAAGAAACGATCTCCCGATCAGCCGGAACTCGCCCGAGTGGAAGTCTCACCAGACCCGCATGGAAGGACTCTGGGCCAGCCACTCCGGTCGTCGCAGCCAAATCAGAGGATTCCGCAGCCAAATCGGCGGACTCAGTTCACCGGGTGTCCTGTTCTACCCCTTTGGCGGCCCTGATTACCTGCATGCCAGCGCTCTTTTCCCCGGTGCCCGCAACTACGTCCTCGTCGGTCTCGAAGGCGTGGAGGCCATGCCCGATCTCGACAAACTCAGCGCCGGCGACTTGAACCGCGGACTGGGCGGCATCGGCAATTCGCTCCGAACCGTGACCGGCGCCAGTTATTTCATCACCACCGAAATGCGGTCCGACCTTCAAAGCACACCGCTTCGCGGCACCCTTCCGATTCTCCTCGCCCAGATTGCGCGGGATGGGAAGACCGTTCAGTCCGTCGATGCCGTCGGTATCGATTCGAGCGGGAATCTCACCTCGCGGGCAGCGGGTTCCGCCTGTCCGGGCTGGCAAATTCGTGCCGGAGGAAAAAACATTTTCTACTTCCAAAAGGACCTCTCCAACAGCGGTCTCGGGGATCGCCGCATCCTGAAATTTGTGAGCAGCAAAGGCAGCCCCGTCACCTTTGTGAAGAGCGCCAGCTATCTCATGCACGGAAGCAATTTCTCAACGATTCGCGACTACATTGTGAACTCCTCAACCGGCCTCGTCGAGGACCCCTCCGGAGTACCCTATCGTAACCTCAAGGAAGCGGGCTGGAATCTGAAACTCCACGGGAACTACAAGGGAGCCGGTGCCCCGTTCACTAATTACCGTCAGGCCGATCTCGCCGACGCGTATGCCAAGGGTTCCGACCCGGTCAAACCCATGAATTTCGGCATGGGTTACCTGCTCGATCCGAAAAGCACCAGTATCATTGTCGGTCATCGCTGAATCGACTACCGTGTCAGGATGAAACTGGCACGCATGCCGAATGGCACACCCGAGATTTTTTTCACCCTTCAGGGAGAGGGGCGAAATACCGGCCTACCCTCCGTCTTCATCCGTTCCTCGCTCTGCAATCTGCACTGCCGCTGGTGTGATACCGACTACACCTGGAACTGGGAGGACACGAATTTCACCCATGAGCGGGACGCCGATCCCGCCTACCGCAAGTACCGGCGCGAGGATCAGATTCTCGATTGCCCGATCGAAGCTATTGTCGCGGCAGTCTCGGGATTTCCCTGCACTAATTATGTCTTCACCGGAGGTGAACCGCTCATTCAGGAAAAAGGCTGGCGTGCCCTCATGGACGCCCTTTCCGCCGTAAGGCCACATGCCCGTTTCGAGATCGAGACCAATGGCACGTTGCTCCCGGGTGCTGACTTTCTGAGCAAAATTGATCAGATCAACGTTTCCCCGAAACTGGCAAATTCCGGCGTCACCGGGGAGCTGCGCGACAAACCCGATGTCCTCAGAGCCCTTTTCGAAACAGGCAAAGCGGACTTCAAATTCGTGATCGGCACCCCCGCCGATCTTGATGAAGTGCTCTCCCTTCTCGCGAAAACTAGCATCCCTCCCGACCGCGTTTTTCTGATGCCGAAAGCCCTTACCGTCGCCGAGCTCGAGGCGAACCAGACGCACGTCGCCGCTCTCGCCCAAGACCACGGCTTCCGATACTCGGACCGCCTCCACCTGCGGCTCTTCGGCGCAAAGCGAGGAGTCTAAGAGGCCCGCCTACCGCCTCACCCCTTCACCGAAGCCTTGCGCAGCTTATCCAGAATCGCTTTTCCCACCCCTCGATCCGGCACCGGCTCGGCGATGATCTCGTCGACCTCGAGCTTGTCAAGCTGCCCGAGGAGATGAAAGAGCCGAATCCCCGCCTCGGCGACACGCCCCGATCCCGGGCTGAGAATCGCGACCTCGACCCAGTCATGACGCAGCAAATAGCCGTCTTTCTCCTGCCCGCGGTAGCTTAGCAACGCGTAACGTTTCCCTTCCTCCGGCACAAAATCCTCGGGCTTTGACAGGAGACGCAGCGGCTTGCGCGGCGCATAATGGGTCGCCAGCATGCCCGGTGCTTCCGGAGCCGAATCCTCGACCGCCTCGTTGCGTTCCAGAAAGACCACTTTGCCGAATTTCTTCAAATCCTCCGCCGTGACCGGCCCCGGACGGAGGATCTGAATGATGGGCTTCGGATCACCGGGAAGGATCTTCACAATCGTCGATTCGAGCCCCTCCGCGCAGGCCCCTCCATCAACGACGAGCGGGATCCTGCCGTCGAGCTGATCGATCACCTGCGCCGCGGAGGTCGGGCTGAGGCAGCCGAAAAGGTTGGCACTCGGGGCCGCAATGGGACGACCGAGGTTCTTGATGATGCGGTGAAAGATCGGATGCTCACACTGCCGCACCGCCACCGTGGGGAGGCCGGCGGTGACAATGTCAGGAATGATTGGCTTCTTCGGGACCAGGAGCGTGAGCGGTCCCGGCCAGAAGGTCTCGACGAGCTGGATCACCGTTTTGGAAATGTCGGCCGGGATCTCCGCGACTTCCCAGAGCGAATTCTTGTGCGGCAGATGGACGATCAACGGATCAAAGTGGGGCCGGTCTTTGGCGACAAAAATCTTCTCCACCGCCTCCGGATTGAGCGCGTCGGCGGCCAGTCCATAGACCGTCTCGGTCGGGAGCGCAACGACATCGCCGCCCTGCAGCATCGTCACCGCCTGGCGGATCGACTCACGTGTGTTCTGCTCATTATCGGTCAGGGCCAGTTCGGTCTGCATGGAAAAAAGGGATTCTGTTTGGGCATCGGCCCGGTTCACGGTATGCTTGGGCTAGTGAATACGACAGGAAAACGTGCCCGCAATCTCATTTTGATCGGATTCATGGGGACCGGCAAGACATCGGTGGGGATGCGCGTGGCGAAAAGCCTCGGGCTTCGCTTTGTTGATACCGACCGGCTCATCGTGAGAAAAGCGGGCAAACCCATTCCTAAAATCTTTGAAGAGTCGGGCGAAGAGGCCTTTCGTGAACTCGAAACCGAAGTTCTGAAAAAGTGCGCCGCCGGGACCGATCAGGTTATTTCCACCGGCGGGGGCATCGTCACGCTCGAACGCAACCGCGAGATCTTAAAAGAGGCCGGCTACGTTATTTGGCTGAAAGCCTCCCCCGAGACCATCTATGAAAGGGTCAAGCGAAACCGCAACCGCCCCCTCCTGCAAACCCCCGACCCGCAACAAACGATACGGGAAATGCTCGCGGCACGGAATTCGTTTTACGAAACCGCCAGCGATCTCAGGATCACCACCGACGATCTCACGATGGAGGAGACCTGCTACGGTGTCACTGAATCGGCAAGGCTCGCGCTGGCGGAGGGGTGAGAGGGAGGAGTTGAGGGTTGGCTCTGCCTGCATGCATCCATCGTCGCTAACAACTCGCTTCGCGGGTTCGCTGTCTCCCCTTTCACCTCACACCACCTGTTTCGGAAATATCCTGCTTCGAAAGCAACTGCCCGGTCAAGTTGTCGGGCCAATTCTTGCGATGATTTTTCTCTACCCGGTTTGCAATTTTGTGATCCACGCGGGAAAAAGGATCGAATCACTCCTTTGCCGGCGGCGCTTTCGCGGGAGGTGCCGGAGCCGGCGGCCCCTTTGCCGCGACGGTGGCCAACGCTTTGATCTTTGCCTGCTCCGTCTCGCCGAGTTGATCGAGAGGGTAGTCGATCGGTTGTTTTTTCCCGGTGACGAGGAAGCGGACCCTGCCCTCACGAATGATCTCGACCGAGCCCGCCTGCCCCGGTTCGGGTGCCGAAAACGCGAGAAGTCGCGCCTCCATCGTTTTGCCCTCAAGATTGACCCACGGTTGAACCGGCGTCACTGCAACATACTGGACCACGACCGGCTTCGTCGCGGCGATCGTGCCGCCTGAAACCCCTGCCGATGATCCGCCGTTTTCACTGAGATTTCGCTTCGTAAACTGGTTGGGATTCGCGGGGACCACCACCTGGGCGGAAGCGACCCCGGGCCAGGTGATGAACACGGCTCCGACTACCACTTGCAACCAGGCACCTGATCTCATGGGCCTAGATTATCGGATTCCCGATTCGGGGTCGATCACTATTTCGCACGAAAAATGAGACGACGGTCTCACGACCTTCGCTACTCCCTTCGACGTGCGCGAAAGGCGTAGCGAAGCGGGAGGCAACGGCTCAGAGCACTTCGGGCACGACGTAGGGCTTCCGGTATTCCCGTCTCGCGAGGGCATTGGCCGGTGCATCGAGTTCGCCGTTGCCTTCGGCCCATTCCGTCTGGGGATTGAATTTCACCATCGGTCCGACGACGACGTCTTCTTTAGTGAGATCGACGCCGTTCGCGGCGAGGTGGTCGGACATCGAGCCGAAACGCTCGGTAAGAAGGGCGTCGCTCTTGATGCGCTCCATCACCTCCCCTTTCTTGAGTTTCTCACCGAGACGGTGCGAGATAAGACCGGTGTGACAGAGCGCACTGGAGAGGTGCGTCTCTTCACATTCGGAATACTGCTCGTCGATCTTGCGGCTTTTCACGGCCTTGATGAAGTTCGTAAAATTGTCATCCGTTTTGAAGGACTCCGGGGCTGGCAGTTCCTTGCCCTTGAGATCACTCACTTTCACTTTGCCTCCCGCATCGGTGAAGACGAAGCCATTTTCGCAGGCGACGACGACAGATACGCCGCTCATTCCGGGAAATTCGTCGGGATTGTTCATACTCTTGCCCCAGTCCTTTTCCTGGAACTCTTTCGCCTTGGAAATTCCGCGGGTTTCAAAAATCAGGGGAGCGGCATCGTAGTCGTGATAAACGATCTGGGTGTTCGGCGTTTCGCCGTCATCATCATAGCCGAGACGACCGCCGATGCTCATGGAGCGGGGCGCTATGGTGTTTTCCCCGAGATACCAGCGGGCCACATCCATCTGGTGAATGCCCTGGTTGCCCATGTCTCCGTTGCCGTAGGCGTAAAACCAGTGCCAGTCGTAGTGAAACTTCTTCCGGCGGAGCGGTGACTCGAGCTCGGCGGGACCGCACCAGATATCGTAATTCACACCGTCGGGAATCGCCCCGCCGCCACCTTTCCCGATCGAGGGACGGGGTTTGTAACACATGCCCTTGACATACTTAATCTTTCCCAGACCACCGTCATGCACATACTTCACGGCTGCCTGAATCGAGCCCATCGAGCGGCTCTGGGTCCCACCCTGAACGATCCTTCCCTCCTTGCGGGCGAGCTTCACCAACTGGCGGCCTTCCCAGACGTTGTGGGAAATCGGCTTTTCGATGTAGGCATCTTTGCCCGCCTGAATCGCCCAAATCCCGGCGAGAGTGTGCCAATGGTTCGGGGTCGCCGTCGACATCGCGTCGATATCGCCCTTTTCAAACATCTCACGCATGTCCGCATAGCCGTTCACCGCGATCTTCTGGCTGTCGGCGACCTTGTTGACCCGGGCGTCGAGGACGGCGGGGTCGGTGTCGCAAATGGCGGTGACGCGCACCCCTTTCATTTTTGAAAAGGCATCCATGTGCGACTGGCCGCGACCGTTTACCCCGATGATGCCGACGCGGACATCGCCATTGGCACCGAGGACTCGGGAGTTGGGCCAGGCAAGGGCGAGACCGAATCCGGCTCCGTATTTGAGAACTTGGCGGCGGTCGATTGAGGCAATTTGATCAGGGTTTTTCATCATGGTGGGGGAAGATTACGTAAAAGGCGCGGATTCAGCAATACCGAAGACATCCCGCAGTCGCGGGATTCGATCTTTTTTCGCCCGGCAGATAAAGCCTCAGCGGCGCCGGATCTCCTGCCGGATATCGCCCGGCCGCATCACAGCACGCAGCGAGACTTCGGCCTCGCGTTCCTGCCCGAGCCAGTCGAGGAGCACCGCGACACGATCCCCTCCGCTGACGAGGCGGGTTACGATTGTTTTCAGGCCCTTCATTGCCCCGTCGGTGATCGTGATCTCATCGCCGGGCGCGATCGCCTGCTCGATGACCCGGATCGCATTGGATTCTTCCGGAAACTCTTCTCTCAGCTCACGTATGTAAAGATCGCTGATCTGCGGGTAAAAGTCCGCAAATCGCAGCACACCGCTCACCCCCGGCGCGGCATTGACC
>JAGNMT010000224.1 GCA_017991025.1 Verrucomicrobiales bacterium | reverse complement strand
GGTGAGTTGCCAGTCAATCGCTCCGGGCTTCGCGTTCTCTTCGCGAATGAGATTCGGTTTCGCTTCAGCGGCGCGGGAAGAGGTGGCGGAAAAAGCGAGTGCCGGAGCGGCGGCGGAGGCGAGAAAGGAACGGCGAGTCGGTTTCATAGCTCTCTTGTAGCGGAAAGCGTCAATCGCTGCAATGACGCGAAGGCGGGGGGTAACTCTTACCCTTACTCTAAATCGGAAACTCTTGAGAGAAAAAGCTGAATACCGACTCTCGGCTCGGAAGTAGGAGGCAGAAGTAAGAGTAAGAGTAAGAGTAAGAGTAGAGGCAGGAGGATTCGCCACTCACCGAGCAGTCCATCCGCCGTAGACGGGCAGATTCTGCTCTGCTACATTCTTTTGTTAGTGGCGTCTATGGGATAGCAGACGTATCTGAACGGCGCACCATGAAAGATCTCTATCGCTGGACAACGGAAATTCGCCCTCGACTGGCAGACTCGAAGGTGCGTCGTTGGATCCTGTTGGTTGCCTACATCTTCACCACATACCTTGTAGGGCTTGGGAATCATGGACTGTTGGAGCCGGATGAGGGGCGGTATTCGAACATGGCCATGGAGTTCCTGGAGCCGGATCACGGCTGGTTGGAACCTTCCTTGAGTGATGTGAATCACTACGACAAACCACCTTTGATCTATTGGGTCACAGGAGGCGCGTTTTCCTTGTTCGGACTGAATGAATTCGCAGCGCGATTGCCCTCATTTATCGGGAGCCTTCTGGCTCTCGCGGGCGTCTTCCTTATCTCGTTCCAACTCTATGGTGAAAGGGGCGCATGGTGGGCTACTTTGGCCTGCGCCTCCACTCTCCAGTTCTGGCTCCTCGGTCGTCTCTTGTCTCCCGACATGCTGATGTGCGGTCTCTGCACGCTCGGGGCGGGCCTTATTTTTTGGGGGGACAGGAGACAAAAAAGCTGGATCTGGTGGGGCCTGGGTGCAGTCGTCTGGTCCCTTGCGTGGTGGACAAAGGCAACGGCTGCCCTGGTCCCTTTGGCGGCTCTGGCAGTATCACTATTCCTCACCTCAAGGACAGATTTGCTCGGCCAACTCCGGCCCTTTCGACTTTTGCTCGTGATCCTTGTCGCCGGCTCCCCTTGGTATATTCTGATGATGACGACTCACGAAGAACTGGTCAGGTTTTTCCTGGATCGCGAACTGGTCGGACGTGTTGTTGGGCACGAGGACGGCAGGACGGGATTCCCCGGGTATCACTTTGTTGCGGCGATAGCCTTATGGTTGCCATGGTGGCCATGGGCGGTCAGTTACGTTTGGAAGGTCGTGCGTGGAGAGGGGGCGTGGCGGACTAGACTGCGAAACGTTCCGTTTGAATTCATCGCAGCCGCCCTCGTTCTGGTGATTTTTTCGTCCATATCATCCCGGCTAATCACCTACACTCTGACAGGCGTGCCCTTGCTGGCCATTGGAGTCGGTGGAATTTTCCGGGAGAAACTCTTTTCCTTCGGAAGGGCGGAGGGACGGTGGATTCTCGTGGGTCTGTGCATTGTCGTCGCCGTTCCGTTAATCATGCCAAGAATAGAGGCTTCCCTCGGCGTCAACTCGAGCACCCGGAAGGTAGTTGAAATTTCAAGATCGCTTGGAGCCGAGGGGTGGATCTGCGACCGCTTCCTGCCGGGATTGGAGTTTTATGGCGGCGAGTCCGTCTGGTTTGTAAACGTGAAGAGTTTGGTGCAGGTCGAAACTTCATTCCAGCAGTATCCGCATGAACACTTTTTGTCCCCGGAGGAAGCTCAAAAGCTTGTTTCAACAAGCTCGGCGGCCATCTGGCTGGTTCAGACGAAGAAGGAGATGCCAGATTGGATGAAAGCACTTCTTTCGCAATCGGGTGCTTCTTCAGAATTACCCGTTGAGGTGGGGAGCTTTCGCTTGTGGAAACTCAAGAAATAAAAATTGCCGACCGGTTTGTGGAATGTAGACACCCTTACCAGGCCGTCCACCCGCCGTCCACCAGCAGATTCTGCCCCGTCATATAACTGCTCGCTTCGCTCGCGAGAAAAACGACGGCACCTTTCAACTCGTCGGGCCTGCCGGCGCGGGCCATCGGTGATTTGGTGATGAGCCGTTCGACCATGCCGGGATTCGCGGCGGGGCCGGGGAAGGGGCCGGGAGAAAGGCAATTTACCCGCACGCCATCCTTTGCCCAGTAGACCGCCAGATGGCGGGTCATGTGGACGATGCCTCCCTTGAGCGCATGATAGGCGACAGGACTCGCGGAGATGAGCCCCTCATAGGCGTCGGGGTAGGAACCGACCACCCCGTACATGGATCCGATGAGGACGATGCTGGCACCTCCTCCGCGTGAAACGGCGTGGTCATGCACTCTCCGGGCGAGGAGAAAGTAGCCAGTCGCGTTTTCGAAAGCGCGGTTGAACTCGGCCGCCGTAACCGACTTGAGATCCGACGCGTTTGCCTCGTGACCGTTGTTGATGAGTATATCGATGCGGCCCGTGCAGGCGAGGGCTGCATCGAATCCGCTCTCGATGGACATTTCGTCGAGATGGTCGAGCGCAACACCAAAGTGGGCATTGTTCCCGGTCGTCGGCAGTGTCGCCGCCACTGCTGCCGCCCTTGAGGCATCGCGGCTCGTGGCAATGACATTGGCACCGGCCTCGGCGAGGGCGCGGGACATGGCCGATCCCAGCCAGCCTCCGGCACCGCTGATGAGCGCGGTTTTTCCGGTGAGATCAAAAAGTTCGTGGATGGTGGGTTCGTTAGTCATACGTCTACCTTCTGCCAGTTGCCTTCTTTGACACTGCGGTGTGAGGCGAGATTTACATGGAGCGTGCGTATCGCCTCATCGAGGGTGCAAAGGACGCTTCCCTTTCCCTCAATGGCATCGAGAAAGGCGCCGTTCTGCCGGCGATACATCACATCGACCTCGGGCATCTCGACCGCTTCGTGGTGCCACGCGCCGCTCGCTTCGGTCATCCACGACCAGCGTTTCTTTGCATACTCGGCCTGGAGCGTGCCGCCCTCGCAGACGACGGTGATGAGGACTTCGTTAGGGTGCTGGTAGAGATTCAGGGAATATGAGCCCATGACTCCGCCGTCAGCGCCCTGGCGCACGAGTGTGTGCACAGTGTCCTCGACGGTGACACCTTCGAGGATCTGGTGATCGGCATCGGTCATGATTTTGCGGATCGGACCGGCGAGCCAGTCACCGACATTGTAAAAATGAGTGATCATGTCATTGATCGCGCCGCCGCCGAGTTCCGGTTTCGCAAAGTAGACATCCCGGTAGGCCGGGCGGAGAGTGGCAAAGGCCTGACCCGACGCGGTGCGGAGCTGGAGAATACGCCCGAAGCGGCCTGAATCGAGGGCTTCCTTCATCGCCTCGACGGCAGGATGGGCACGATGGACGTATCCGACCGCGACGGTGAGCGACTTTTCGCCGATAATCCGGACGAGGATGTCGATGCCCTCGGTGTTGAGACTGAGCGGCTTTTCGATGAGGAGATGTATCCCTAACTCCGCGAGCCGGATCGAGATTGGAATGTGCGTCGGTGCCGGTGTTGCAATCACCGCAGCGTCGAAGCTCCCGCTTGCGAGAGCGGAGTCGAGATCGGGAAAGGCAAGGGTCTCGGGGATCCCGTAGCGTTCCGCAATCTCCGCCCGCCGCCGGGCGTGGGTTTCGCAGAAGGCGATGGCATTGCAGCGGTCGAGTTGCTGAAAACAGCGCAAATGTCGTTCCCCGATTGAGCCGGTGCCGATGATGAGAAGTTTCATGAAAAGGTCAGACAGTTGACCCAACAGGGTCTCCCCAACGATCCAACCCTATTCACTCGCGTTTGGCAATGCAGGAAGAGCATAAAGGTGAAACGTAATGGCGGTGCGTCCCGGTCCGAACTTTTACGCAAACCCGCGAGATTCCGCGCTTGCCCGCAGCACCGCTTTTCGTTAACAACATCCCTGCATGATCGAACCCAGCGAAAACGCCCTCTCCGGAGTCCTTCCGGTTTTTCAAACTCCCTACCTTGCGGATGAATCGATCGACTTTGAGACGCTCGATCACGAGATCGAATGGCTCTTTCATCAGGGTGCCGACGGCATCGTCATGGCGATGGTCTCCGAAGTCTTGCGACTCTCGGACCGGGAGCGCGATCTTCTCGCAAAGCAGGCCTGTCATTTCGCCGGGAGCAAAGGCCCGACCATCATTAGCGTCGGTGCGGAGAGCAGTCACACCGCCGAGCAGCACGCGAGGCACGCCGAGGAATGCGGGGCTGCCGCAGTCATGGCGATCCCGCCGGTGTCCATCAGCGTGGAGGAAAGGGAGCTCCTCGATTATTACCGGCGACTGCTGGAGGTGATCGCCATTCCCGTGATCGTGCAGGATGCCTCGGGCTACGTCGGCAAGCCCATGTCCATCTCTTTTCAGGCACGGCTCCTCGACGAGTTCGGACCCGAGAGAGTGCTTTTTAAGCCCGAAGCCTCGCCCATCGGGCCCCGTCTCTCCGCCTTGCGTGACGCGACCGGAGGCCGCGCCCGCGTTTTCGAGGGGACCGGAGGCATTGCCCTGATCGACTCCTACCATCGCGGCATCTGCGGAACGATGCCGGGGGCGGATCTCATCACGGCGATTGTCCCGCTCTGGGATGCGCTCGAGGCGGGCGACCTCGACACGGCGGCCCGCATTCACGAACCACTTAGCGCCCTTATTTCGCTTCAGACGAGCCTTGATGGCTTCCTCGCAGTCGAAAAGCATCTTCTCATCCGACAGGGGATCTTCCGAAATGAAATTGTCCGGGGGCCGCGCGGCTTTATCCTCGACGAGGAAACCCGACACGAGGTCGACCGCCTCTTTGACCGACTCACCGAAGCCACTGCCGACACATGATCATCGACGTTCACAGCCACACCTGGCCCTTTCCCGAAGCATTCAGTGAGGATTTCATCCGGCAGGCCTCGGGCGCGAGGGCGAATGCCACGATCGATATCTCTGTGCGATACGAGGACTACGCGGCGACTGTGCCACCGGGGACCCGATCCATTGTTTTTGGCGGCAAAGCGAAACTCTCTGGCATGTGGGTCGATGATTCGTATGTCGCGGATTATGTGGGAAAACACCCGGAGGCGCTCATCGGATTTCTCTCCGTCGATCCGACACAGCCGGGCTGGGAGGATGAGTTGCGCCACGGCCACGAAGTCCTCGGACTGCGCGGCGTGAAATTGCTCCCCATGTATGCCGGATTTAAAGTCGATGACTCTTCGCTTGAGCCGCTCTGGCAGTATTGTGAGGCAAAGGGTCTCCCTGTCCTCATGCACACAGGTACGACCTTTATCCGGCAGGCACCGCTCGAGTGCACTTTTCCCCGGCTCATCGAACCGGTTGCTCTGAAGTATCCCGGCGTGAAGTTTATCCTCGCCCACCTCGGCCATCCCTGGGAAGGCGAGTGTGTTGTGACGATCCGCAAACATCCGAACGTCTTCGCCGACATCAGTGCGCTGCATTATCGGCCGTTCCAACTCTATCAAAGCCTCATGCTTGTGCAGGAATATGGTGTCTGGGACAAGCTGCTCTTCGGGTCTGATTATCCTTTTACGACAGTGAATGCGTCGATCGACGGATTGCGGAAGTTGAACGACATGCTGGAAGGAACGGCGCTACCGAGGCTCGATGTCGAGCAGATTGAGAAATTGATCCATCGCGATAGTTTACGGCTTCTGGGGTTGGTGTAGGGGCGCTCTGTAACCGTGTGCGGCGGATGTGGTCCGGAGATGATTTACGAATCCATGACAGGGCGTTGAGAGAAGGACCAATTTCGTTTTTCTCCAGCGGATTGCGACCTGCATTAAGTTTTACAGGCAATAGATTTCTGCCTGATTCCCGCCTATGGTGGAGAGTCTTTTCCATGTGCGGAATCACGTTTCAAAATCAAAAACCCTGGAGGGCCGGATGAAAATTTTCCGCTCCCGGGAAATCGTGTTGCGGATTCGAGCCGCGCTTCTCTGGCTGCTCTGGATCGTTCCGGTCGCGGTGGCGGTGGGATCGGCGAGTGCCTTTTTCCTCTGGAGCCTCGACGCGGCTACCGCTTCACGTTTTGCGCATCCGGAGTTGTTATATTTTCTGCCGCTCGCCGGTCTCGGGATCGGGCTGATCTACCATACCTGGGGACGCCCGGCCGAGGGCGGGAATAATCTCATATTTGATCAGATCCATGACGCCGGAGAGGGCGTGCCCCGGCGAATGGCTCCGCTCATTCTTTTCGCGACAGTGGTGACCCACTGGTTCGGTGGCTCGGCTGGGCGGGAGGGCACCGCGGTGCAGATCGGCGGCAGTATTGCGGCCGGTTTTGGAAA
>JAGNMT010000223.1 GCA_017991025.1 Verrucomicrobiales bacterium | reverse complement strand
ATCGTACATGGTTTCAGCCTGACAGAATTACTTCCAAACGCCAATTTCCCGCAGCTGCTTCGCCGCCGTCCCCGCCCAATCCCGGTTGGCTGCCGGGCTCGCCGGGCTGGGATGGAGAATTTTCCCAATGACCGGATATGTCCCCATCGCTCCCGCAATGCGGGCGAGACAGCCTTCCGCAAAAGCGCCCACGCCGATTAGGTACTCAGGCTCAAGGAGACGCAGGTGCTCACCCACATAGGCATCGCAAGCGGTATAAACGGGGGCCATTTCAGCGGCAGGCAACTTGTCGGGTGTGCGATTACGACCGCTTTCCTCCATCCAGACGAGGGGACAATAGTTCACCACATAGTGTTCGGCGAAAAAATCATCGGCCTCCGGATAGGCCTCGGAGAAAAGCCCCCAGAGCCTCCGGCCGCTCACCTCCGATTTGACGCAGTCAAAACCCGCAACAGGGCGCTTTGGATGTTCTGACTCGGGCTTGCCGACCGGTGCCGTGATTCCCATCCAGTCGCGAACTGCCGCGATTTCGCCGAAAGGCACTCCGGTCTGTGCCATCCCCCACGGGCCCGGATTCATCCCCATGAAAAGAACACGCTTCAGTGAGTTCGCAAAACGGGAGACATAGCGCTCGTGCGGTTCCCGGGCGTAATCCAGCGGATTATAGACATGGCTGACCGGCATGGCGAACCGAAGGCCTCCGAGGCGTTCAGTGAGCCGCTCTGTCGCCGCGAGGATTTCCCGGGAAATGCACATGACCGGCTCCAATCCTTTGCCAATCTTAGCCCCGGCTCCGTTCCAGCAGGATCATCATCAAAGTCGATAGCATTACCCGGAGTTGATCCCCTTCATCAATGTTACCGATCTGTTCGAGAACAAAGCGCCCCTCCCAAAAGGCGGGCTGCTTTTTGACCCGCACCATTTGCGCCCCATTATCGAGTCGGCTGATGAGGTAGGTTGGATGGAAAAAGTACCCGCTAAAAAGGCCGAGAATCGGAATTTCCCCAAAGATGCCATCCATTAACTTCACCCAGCCACTCTCTTCATGGATTTCCATCTCCGGCGTCTCGTGGTCGAGAATCTCGTAACGGGCGCGCCAGATCGACCGCATCCCCTTCCGCCTCACCGCGCCGAAGGCGGCACCGTTACGGTCATAGAAGGTGTATTTCGCTGAAAAATCGATGATCCGGTCGGCGCGGATCTCGCAGAGTTTGTCCGTGCGGGTTTCATCGGTGAAGATCTCCACCGCCTCCTTCAGCTTGAACATTTTTTGCCGGACAAAACAGACTGCGGCCCCGCTCGCATCGGTCACTTTCAGTTGAGGCGCAAAAGCAACGACCTTGAAAGAGAGCTGGAGGGGATAATTCATTGGACGACACTAGCATTTCGATCCGGCATCGCGAAAGGAAAAAGGAACTCTTTCACTCCTCTGCCACCGGTGCCCGGTTAGGGAGCAGTATTCTCATCACGCGTGATTACGTGTCTTTCTGCCACTGGCCCGGAGGCCATTCTGCGGTTTAGGTTGCCGGATGGTTACCATCTCCGGTTCGGAATCCCCTCGGTCACGGTTTTGTGATGGTCTCTCCCGGCGAGACTTCATGCGCATCGGGGGGCTCGGACTCGGTGGACTCTCGCTCCCCGGTCTTCTGCAGGCGGAACAACTCGCCGGCCTTCGCCATTCAAAGAAAGCGGTCATCATGATCTATATGGCCGGTGCGCCGCCACATCAGGACATGTATGACCTGAAAATGGACGCGCCCTCGGAGATGCGAGGGGAGTTCAGACCCATCCCGACAAATGTTCCCGGGATCGAGATCTGTGAGCTGATGCCCCGGCTCGCGAAAATCATGGACAAATGTGTCCCGATCCGTTCGCTCTATGGAGCTCCGAACGGCAGCCACGACTCCTTCATGTGTTATACCGGTAAAGTCGGCTCTACCATGGACACGATAGGTCAACCTTCCGGGGGCTGGCCGTCCATCGGAGCTGTCATGTCAAAAATGATGGGACCGGTGAATCCGAACGTGCCACCCTTCATCGGGCTCGCGCCCAGGGCCGGGCACCCGCCCTACGGTTCTTCGGGCAAACCGGGATTCCTTGGCTTTGCGAACGGACCTTTCAAACCCTCCGGTCCCGGGCAGAAGGATCTCGTCCTCGATAAGCTCAATTCGGCCCGGCTCGACCAACGGCGGGGACTCCTCACCGCCTTTGATCAGTTCCGCAGAGACGCCGACGCCACGGGACTGATGGAGGGTCTCGACGAGTTCCATGAGCAGGCCTTCGGAATGTTGACCTCCAGCGCACTCGCTGAAGCCCTCAATCTGGAAAACGAAAGTCCAAAAGTGCGCGAGCGATACGGCAAGGGGGATCCGAAGAATTTCGGCGACGGGGCACCCCGCAATCTCGAGCATTTTCTGCTCGCCCGCCGTCTCGTCGAAGCTGGAGCCCGTTGCGTCACGCTCAATTTCGGACGATGGGATTTCCACAGCGAGAACTTCTCGGGGATGCGTTCACATGCCCCGTTATTCGATCAGGGGCTCAGCGCCCTCATTGAGGATCTGCATGAACGCGGTATGGCCGACGATGTCCTTGTCGTCGCCTGGGGTGAGTTCGGCCGGACGCCGATGATCAACAAAGACGGGGGACGCGATCACTGGCCTCGCGTCGGCGGTGCACTTCTCGCGGGCGGCGGTCTCAGGACCGGTCAGGTCATCGGTGCCACCGACCGCCTCGGCGGGGAAATTGCCGATCGCGGCGTTCACTTCGGTGAAGTTTTTGCGACGATCTACCACCAGTTGGGGATCAATGCGAATCAGGTTACGCTCGCAGATCTTACAGGGCGTCCCCACTTCCTCGTTGACGGGTATAAACCGATGCCGGAGTTGGTTTGAGCGGGTAAGTTACGACTCGAACGAATGCCAAGACGATCAGGAGGGTCAAGTGTCCGATCCTACCCTCTTTGATGAGGAGCTCTCTACTAACGCCTTTTCAGGCGACTTGTCCCTTGAAATTTTCCCATAGCGATTGGAAGCTTCCGTCTGCGGGGTGTTTTTACCCCATGTGACAGGTCACGATGAAAGCCGCTCTTCTCTCACTGCTTCCGGTCTTATGGCTGACGTCCTGTCAGGTCCCTTCTTCGATCTCAAAGTCACCATCGGCACTCCCGGTCGACGAAATAAAAATTTCCCTTCCCCCGCTCATCGTTGGTCTGGAAGGACCGACCTGGGGCGAAGTCGAAACAGCTGAAGTCGATCCCTCCGGCTGGAGCCATCCCATTGACGACAGCTACTCCCAGGTCACCACGAGCCGCAAGGTCATCGCCATCACCTTTGATGACGGCCCCCATCCGGAGAACACTCCCCGCCTCCTCGACATGTTAAAGGAGCGCAAGATCAAGGCCACATTTTATGTCGTCGGCAGCATGGTGAAATACAGCCCCGAGCTTCTTCGCCGGATGATCGCGGAGGGGCATGAAATCGGGAATCATACTGTCGAGCACGGGAATCTCGTGCGTTTGTCGGACGAAGCTCTCATAAAGGAACTGCGTTCGGCTCACGATCTCATCATCGCCGAAACCGGAGTAACTCCGCGAACCATGCGCCCGCCCGGAGGCGCCATCAAGAAAGATCAGAAAAAGCTCATCATGAAAGAGTTGGGTTACCCCACCATCCTCTGGTCGGTTGACCCTCAGGACTGGAAACGCCCCGGTCCATCTGTGGTCACCAGCCGACTCCTGAGCGGGGCCAGTCCCGGCGGTATTCTTCTCGTTCACGATCTCCACAAACCAACCGTTGATGCGATGCCATCGACGCTCGATCAACTTCTCGCTCAGGGTTATGAATTTGTGACAATAAGTGAGCTGATCGAACTCGATGAACGAGTGCGGTAGTGATTTCCTGACCGCGGCTGAGAGATAAGGCTTGCTCAAGTGCCCGAAATTCGGCTTCATAGTCAGCAAGATGTCTGAAAATATACTTTGGTTTTATGAATGGAGCGGAGATCGGCTCGGGCCGGTAAGCGGTGACGAGATTCAGAGCCTTTACCGGTCCGGGAAATTGAACGGACACAGCCTCGTCTGGCGCGATGGTCTCAGTGACTGGGTTCCTTTCTCCGCCAGTGATTTGGCAGTGAGCGCCGGACCACCCCCTGTTCCTGGAAATCTTTCAATCACCCCGCCACCCGTTCCGTTGCAAAGGGAGCCTTTTGTGGCACGAGAAGCCAGGCTCCGTTCCAGCTTCCAACCCGGTATCCGCTCAAGCTACGGGCGGGCCTGGGCACTGATGACGGCGAACTTCTGGCCCATGGTGGGATGTTTTGCGCTGACGTCGCTGATTCTGGGCGTAGCATCCCAGTTTTATGTCCCGGTATTTTTCCTGATGTATCCCTTAATGGGCGGGCTTTACTGGTACATCCTCCGTCGTGTGCGGGGGAAGGACGGCAATATTGATATGCTCTTTGAGGGGTTCCGGAGGCAGTTCGGCACTCTCGCCGTGTTGAATTTGATCGTGGTCGGAATCAGCGTGGCAGCATTCCTGTTTATCGCTCTCGTAGTCGGTGCCATCGTTGCCCTGGTTGCAGCCGGAGGCGGCGAATTTGAAAGCCGTCTTGAAGAACCGGTTATCATGGCGGCCGTGATTGGTGGATCGTTGGTCCTGCTCTTGATCCTCTCAATCCCGCTCATGATCCTCGGACAGGTGGGAAATTTCGCTACGATTCTGGTTCTCGACTGCGAGCTCAAGGCCGGTGAGGCCCTGTCCTTCGCCTGGAGAGCCACGAAGCCTTTCATTTTTAAATTCGTCCTCTTCATGCTTGTGAATGTTTTCCTCTCGTTCATCGGATTACTTGCCCTCTACGTCGGAATGTTCATCACCGGAGCCTGGGCCACCATCGCCCTGGTTTATCTCTACGAAGACGCTTTTGGCGACGAAAATCAGGTTTAACCAAAGACCGTGTAGCGCAGCCCGATGACAAAAATCAGGGCAAAAGCCAGGGCTTTGAGAGAAGCCTGGGGCAAGCGGTCGAGCGTCAGTTTTCCCAACCACACCGCGAGAGCCGCCGTCGGGAGGGAACAGGCCACAAGCAAAAGCAGTTCGGGGTGAAGCTCACCCTCCCTGAACATGATCCCATTCCTCACAATCCCCCCGCAGATAAAAACGGTCTGTAAAATGGCGACCGTTTCGACTTTGGACCATTTCATCGAATAAGCGAAAACAACGACAGGAGGCCCGCCGACATTAAAAGCCCCGGCAAGGATTCCTCCGACGAAACCGAAAAGACTGCCGGAATGCCCGGGAACGGGCAGTCTCGAGAAGCGCGTTTGCAGGAATTCGCTGAGGGCAATACCCATCAGAACGATCCCGAGTAACCGGATGATCCATTCGTCGTCAAAAGCGCGAAGGGAGAAATATCCAATTGGAATGCCAAGACACATGCCGACACTCAGGGGTACTGCCTTGCGCCACGAGAACCCGGACCGGTTAACGAAAATGACAAAAAAATTGACCACAAAACTCGCGGCCGAGACATAGACAATCGCTTCACCAATCGGGAGAACCAGCGGCACCAGCGCCATCGCGACGAGCGCCAACCCGAAGCCCGTCGCCGCCTGCAGATAGGCCGATATAAAAAGAATCGCCGCGAGCGATGCCACTACAGACAGCGTGGCCGGATCCATGGAAACATCAGGGCGCTTGAACCGGCGTTCCCTCGACATCGAGATTAAACGGGGACGGCTCAAGCGGCTCGCCGGAGGGAACGCCGGCAAGTTGATTTTCCATCCGCCCGCGCCACGCGACGAGCGTTGCCTCCCCATTGAGACGCCCCTGCCCGGAGTCGCCGTAACCGATCCCGAGATCGAGACCCGGATAACCTCGTAGTTCAAAATGGAGATGAGCCGGGTAACGTCCGTTGGCCGAACCTATCGTGCCCAGGGTAGCACCTCTGCGGACCTGACCGCCCGCGGGAACTCGAATGGAATCGAGATGGCCGTAGACACTCTCGACCATCTTCCCGCTTTCGAGCTCATGGAGAAGAACGACGACGTTCCCCCACCCGTCCGAAGGCCAGCCGGCGAAGACCACTTTCCCTTCCGCTATCGCGTAAACCGGGTCCCCGTGATCGGAGTCCTTTCCGCCGATGCCATTCAAGTCCTCACCAAGATGACGGTTGATCTGGAAGGGCTGCGCATTGTAAGTGAAGGCACCGCGCTCACTGCCAACAGGGAAGTCAAACGTCTTTGCCGTGGGTGCCTGCACCATCTCAATGGGCGAAAGCACGGCAAATGCCGAATCGAAAGAGGCTTCTTTTCCCGGCTCAAGCAGTCCAATCAGGGCGGGTTTTAAGCCTTCACCGGGAAGTTTCGGCCCGCGGCTTCCGCTCCGGATCGCGA
>JAGNMT010000222.1 GCA_017991025.1 Verrucomicrobiales bacterium | reverse complement strand
AAAGCTCTTTAAAATTTTCCGCGACTTTTTTCGGCAGTTTTTCCGCGCCGGTGATGACCATTTTGACCGAAGCCAATTGCTCTTTGGTTGCCTTTTGCAGGTAGCCGCGAAGAAAAGTCGGCGTCGCGAGAATCAGACTGACGGAGTGCTCCTGGATCAGTTCCGCCAGTTTAGCGACTTCGAGAGGACTCGGGTAGGTCACAACACTGACACCTTCGATCACGGGATACCACATGGTGACAGTGCAACCGAAACTGTGGAAGAGCGGGAGGCATCCGAGAACCTTGTCGTCGGACCGCAGATCAATGCGGGAACCGAACTGGTTCACGTTCGCGAGCAAATTGCGGTGGGAAAGGACAACTCCTTTGGGATCGCCTGAACTGCCGCTGGTGAAGAGGAGCACGGCCTCCTCCCTGCCGCCCATTTTTGGAAGCTTCAGGAGCGAGGCGATCATCCCGGCAGAAAGGAACTTGCTGAGGCCGAGCCAGAGGCCGATTTTACCCTTCATACCCGGGAGCACCCGATCGAGGAGAATGAGCTGACGGTTCGGAGGCCAGCTAAAGGAGGTCATCTTCCGCACAAAAGGATCCGCAGTAATGAACTTGTCTATATCCGCCTGGGCGATGCAGGAGGCGATAGCCTTTTCGCCGGCAGTGAAGTTGAGGTTCACGGGAACTTTGCCCGCGAGAAGGACGGCAAGGTTGGCGAGAATGCCGCCTTTGCCGGGAGGGAGAATGATCCCGACTCGTTTCTTTTGCGTTTCCTTCCGGACCACCTTGGAGAACGCAATCGAGGCAGCAAGAAGCTTGTCAAATCGCAGTCTCGATCCATCAAGTCCGTCGATGATCTCGGCGGAACGCCCGTGTTTCTTCAACCCCCGGAGGAGCTCCCGGGCGAGATGACTCTGCAGAATGGGGCGGCACGCATAGGCGGTTTCGCCGGCGATGAGGAGATGTTCGGTGAAATTGGCGAGATTTGCCGCTTCGCGTTGAAGCGGTTCGCCGAAGGATAGAACAATGCGTTCGACGTCGCTGCGGTTCTCCACTCCGAGCGCGGACTCTTCGGGATGGTCGACGAAGAGAGGCAGGATAGGCGCTCCGGCGCTGGTGAGAAATTTGAGAATCTCGGAGGGAATGGAAAGATTCTGCCCGCTGCGGGTGTAGGCCACGCCGGGAACGAAAATGACGACGCTGCCCTCAGCAAGATACTGATGAAGCTCCCTTTTAAAAATGGCCTTGGAGGCTTCGTCCGACGAGAACTCGAGTGCATGGGTATCCTCTTTTTCCAAATGAGCCTGCAACAGCGGGTCGTAGTCGAGTCTGCGGTCAATCAGGAAGACAAGCTTCCGCCCCGAAAGAAGCTTTTCCAGATTGAGCAAATCCTGAAAGGCAAGACGGTTGGCGATGATGAGGATACCACTGGAGGGGATATTCGACTCTCCATGAAGTTCAAGCTTGTCGCGAAGGCTGGCCATAGGATCGAAATGTGGTCTCTTTTAAGGGGATTTCGACTAATTTAGCAGCTTTCGCACGCAAAAGAAGTCGCGTTTTCGCTTGGCGGCCCTTGATGAACTGCCTTCGATCCTTTTCTACTCGCACCCTCAATTCCGATATAAACAGCGGGGTGTTTGCCGGAATGAGCGGCGCGAAAGACTCCGGGCTAACGGCATTCCGTGCCACTTTCCCGTGGACAAGGGGCTTAAAACCGCGCTGTATACAATTTTTGCTAATCGCGGTCTTGCATTGCACGGCAGATTTGACACTCTAGGAGCTAACCTTCCTAACAATCCCTCAGTTTTCCCCTTTTGTTTCTCGATGAATACCCTTCTTGTTATTATTCCTCTCTTCGGCGTCCTTGCGCTGGCCTATACTTTCTGGCGCTCGGCCTGGGTCGCGAAGCAGGATCCCGGGACGGAGAAGATGCAACAGATCGGCGGGTTCATCGCCGACGGGGCGATGGCATTTCTCAGGGCGGAGTACAAGGTGCTCGCGATTTTTGTCGCCTGTGTCGCCGCGCTCCTCACTCTCGGTGGTATCGTCGATCCGGTGAACAGCTCGCCTTATGTCGCGGTCTCATTTGTTGTGGGTGCCGTCTGCTCCGCTTTTGCCGGTTACATTGGGATGAGTGTCGCGACGAAGGCAAATATTCGGACGACACAGGGGGCCCGCACAAGCCTGGGTGAAGGACTCAAGATCGCCTTTGCGGGCGGGTCCGTTATGGGACTCGGGGTCGTCGGACTCGGCCTTCTTGGTCTCGGCGTTCTTTTTCTTATTTTCTCCAAGACCATCGGAACCGATGCGGCTTCGATCGGGAAAGTGATGACGATCATCACCGGCTTTTCTTTCGGCGCGTCTTCCATTGCCCTTTTCGCCCGGGTCGGGGGCGGGATCTACACTAAAGCGGCTGATGTCGGTGCAGATCTTGTCGGCAAAGTCGAAGCCGGCATCCCCGAAGATCACCCGCTGAATCCCGCCACGATCGCAGACAATGTCGGTGACAATGTCGGTGATGTAGCGGGTATGGGAGCGGACCTTTTCGAATCTTATGTCGGCTCAATCATCGGCACCATGGTGCTGGGAGCGGTTTTTGTCGCGATGCCTGAGTTCAGCAACCTCCCTCTGGGCGGCGTGCTTTTGCCCATGTTGCTGGCAGGACTCGGGATCGTTGCCTCTATCATTGGAACGTTCCTTGTCCGGGTCAAGGAGGGCGGTGATCCGCAGCGGGCGCTGAATTTCGGCGAGATTGTCGCTGCCATTATCATGCTGGTGGGGACCTATATCATTATCGGTCAGGTAATGCCTGCCAAGTGGACCATAGACGGACACGAATACCGGTCTTTGGGACTCTTCGGAGCCATCGCGATCGGACTGCTTGCCGGTATCGCGATCGGCTACATCACGGAATACTACACCGGGACAGGGAAAAAGCCGGTCATTGCGATCGTGCGGCAGTCCATGACCGGTTCGGCCACGAATATTATCGCCGGTCTCGGAACGGGTATGGTCTCAACTGCCCTGCCGATCATCGTTCTCGCGGCGGCAATCCTCGGCTCGTACCAGTTTGCGGGCCTCTACGGCATCGCGATCGCTGCGGTCGGGATGCTAGCCAACACAGGCATCCAGCTCGCGGTCGATGCCTACGGGCCGATCTCCGATAATGCGGGAGGCATTGCTGAAATGAGCGGGCTCCCCGCTGAAGTTCGCAAGCGCACGGACAAACTCGATGCGGTTGGTAACACCACGGCGGCGATCGGAAAAGGGTTCGCGATCGGTTCTGCCGCACTGACAGCGCTGGCACTTTTTGCGGCTTTCAAATCCACCTGGGAAAACACACACAATGCCAAACTGATCATTGAGTTGACCGATCCCAAGGTGGTCGCCTCACTCTTCGTCGGCGGCATGTTGCCTTTCCTTTTCTCCGCCTTTTCGATGGAAGCGGTAGGTCGGGCGGCCATGTCCATGATTGATGAAGTGCGTCGTCAGTTCCGCGAGATCCCTGGTCTTCGCGCCGGTCTCGATGCGATGAGCCGTAACGACGGCATAGAGTTTGAGGACTGGAATGAAGCGGATCGACGGGACTATGAAGACGCCCACGGCCAGGCCGAGTTCGGCAAATGCGTCGAGATTTCGACCAAGGCAGCCCTCAGAGAAATGATCAAGCCAGGGGTCCTCGCGGTTGCTGCTCCGGTTGCGGTCGGGTTTCTTGGTGGTGCTGAAATGCTTGGCGGCCTGCTCGCCGGCGTCACGGTTACGGGCGTGCTCATGGCCCTGTTCCAGTCTAATTCGGGCGGCGCCTGGGACAATGCCAAGAAGATGATCGAAGAAGGTTACGAAATGAACGGAGTCATGCTTGTCAAAGGTTCCGAAGCTCATAAAGCGGCCGTGGTCGGTGATACGGTCGGTGATCCTTTCAAGGACACATCGGGCCCCTCGCTCAACATTCTGATGAAACTCATGAGCGTCGTGGCGCTCGTCATCGCTTCGATGATTTAGAGAGAGAAAGAGGCAGCCGGTGCGGCCGCCCTACAGGGATCCATTTTTTCTCATCCTCTGTAGGGCAAGCGCTCCGCTTCTCTCTCCGTCTACCGGTCCTCACGCAGCGCCTCACACGAGGCGCGAACGTTCCAGCCCGTTTTCTCCAGTGTCTCGAGAGCGATCGTCTCGTCGACTCCGGTGATGTCCCTGACAATGCGAACCGCGCGGTCGCGGAGTTTTGCATTCGAGGGGTTCAGGTCGATCATCAGATTGCTCATGACCTTGCCCGAATGCGTCATCGCGAGGGTCGTGATGAGATTGAGGACCAGCTTGGTGGCCGTGCCTGATTTCAGCCGGGTCGAACCCGTCAGGATCTCTGGCCCGGTGTCCGGCAGGATGGCCCCGTCGAGGAGCGGATGGTCCCGGTAGGCGGGATTGCAGCAGACGAGAACCGTCGTCGCGCCGCGTCTTTTCGCCTCACCGAGACAGCCCCAGATGAAGGGGGCGTGTCCGCTGGCGGAAATCCCGACGACCACATCGTGTTCCGTAATGCGACGTGATTCAATGGCCCGCTTCCCGGCTTCAAGATCATCCTCCGCTCCCTCGACAGCACTCCAGAGAGCCGTCCGACCCCCGGCAATGATGCCTTGAACCAGGTTGGCCGGGGTGCGGAAGGTCGGAGGACATTCGCTCGCATCGAGCACTCCAAGTCGCCCGCTCGTTCCAGCGCCACAATAGATGAGTCGGCCACCTGCGGCAAAAGCACGCACGACTTCCCGGACCGTCCACTCAATGTGCTCGCTTTCGGCAAGAATCTTGCCCGGAAGCGTTTCGTCCTCTTCCAGCATCAGACGGATCGCCTCACTGATAGGGAGATCGGAAAAATGCGTCGACTTCGGATGGCGCAGCTCCGTTGGAGAAGCCGAGACGGGGCGCCAGCTGCGAACTGCTTCGTGGAGGCCGCTGACCGTTTGCGGCCGATGCACTGAAGTGAGAGTCGAGACCTCCCCGTCCTTTTTCCGCGCCATGGCGATGGCACCCCACACGCTTGGACCCTCCAGCCGGCTGATCACACTATTCGGCCAGGCTTCGCGTATCCTCGCCATGACGCCTTCGGCAAAGACAGGATTCTTCAGGAGAACCGAGCCGTTCAGCACAAACTGCACCCGCTCTCCCCGCTTCGTAATTCGTGCTGCGCAGGTCACGGTGTCTTTACTGAGGCGCTCCGCCGCCCGTTTCAGGATCGCGAGGGCGATCTCATCCTGTCGCGTCGCCGCTGCCTCGAATACGACTCTCGCGAGGCTGGCCAGTTCGGTCTTGCTCGCGACAGACGACCATTCAATGAGCGACTCAGGCTCGTTCATTTGCAGGAATGTCAGGATATCCGCGCCCAGAGGCGGCCAGTCGGCGTGAATATCTGAAATGGTGACGATGGACCGCAGGGCATGCAGGGCAATGTCGCAGGAACTGCCGCGATCCCCGATAACATGGCCTCGCCCGCCCACTTTTACGAGATTGCCGTTTCGATGACGCCCGAGGCAGCAGGATCCCGTCCCGCTGACAAGCAGGACCTGAGCAACGCAGTCCTCGCGCCATTCCGTTGCCTCGAGCGCGAGGACGAGATCGTCGGTCACCACCGCCGGGACTCCGGGCCAGGCTCGAGCCACGGCAGCAGTGAGTCTTTCCCGATCACCTTCCGAGCGGACTCCCGCAAATCCAATGCCGATACGATCCGGTTCGACGGGGAGTTGGCTCCCGATTTCCCCCAGGCGTTCGGCAAGGGCTTCGCTACTGAGCAGATGGAGATTTCCCGGGCCGAGCGTGAGGTTCGCGAGCACGGTGTCCGTCTCGCTGTTCACGAGAAGGGCCGAGGTTCTTGTGCCGCCGCCTTCGATTCCGAGAATGATCATGAATTGGGTTTCCCGAATGGGATTCACCAACTATCGCCCGAATCTGCAGTGAAAAAAGTTAATCCTTCCTAACCATTCGGTAACCCGGCCTGATAGATCTTCATCACTTCCTCCGGCGAGAGGACGCGGCTGAGGATGAGAAATTCATCCATACGCCCGTTCAGGCTCCGGATCGGATTCCCGCTGCCCTGCGCCTGCCAGTTGCCGATCTCCGCATTGCCGATTACGAGCGGAGGGATGGCCGCAGAGGTCGACTGCACCACGATCTCACCGTCACGATAGTGCGTCACGACGCCGAACTTCCGGTCAATGGTGGCCGCAAGATGTATCCACCGACCGAGATCCCCGGGGAGAATGACGGGGGGCGAGAAAGTGTTGGCTGGGCCTCCGTTGGAAATCCCCAGGATCAGTTCCCCCAGATTGCTAATCTGCCAGTGCACCTCCCCGCTTTCAAATCCATCGGTGAGAAACAGAGAACTGAGCCACCGGTCAAAGCCCTCAATCCTCA
>JAGNMT010000221.1 GCA_017991025.1 Verrucomicrobiales bacterium | reverse complement strand
AGTTTGCGTATGTCATCTTCGCCGACGCCGAGTCGAATGGTGACCCGGCTGATAAGAGAATCCTGCATCATCTTGTCCTCGATCAGGGCGATGTCGGCAGAGAGATCGCGGGCGAAGTTGAGCCGTTCCCGCAGGCTGCCCTGGTTGAGTTTGCCCCCGCGCCGGTCGATTTGGAAATCAAAAAACTCCGGTGCGGTGTCGAGTATCTCACGCAGCGCGTCTATGCCCTTTTTTTGAATCAGTGAATCGGGGTCCTCGCCTTCCGGCAGGAGGGCAAGCCGGATGAGCATGCCCGAGGGGGCGAGAATGCGAAAGGCCTTGCTCGCCGCATTGAGTCCCGCCGTGTCCGAGTCGAAGCAGAGGACGACCTCGTCAGTGTGGCGTTTTAAGATTTTGGCGTGATCCGGAGTGAAGGCGGTCCCGAGCGGGGCGACAATGTTTTCGATTCCTGCCTCGTAGGCCGCGATAAGGTCAAGCTGCCCTTCGCAGATAATGGCCCTCTTTTCCCGCAGTATCGCCCGCTTGCTCTTGTCGAGGCCGAAAAAGGTTTTGCTCTTATTGAACAGGATCGTCTCGGGTGAGTTGACGTATTTGCCGCCGCCCTGATCTTTGGAAAGGACCCGGCCGCTGAAGGCGATGGGCTCACCGAAGTCATTGTTCACCGGGAACATGAGCCGGTGGCGGAAAAAGCTGTAGGCTCCCTGCTTCGGATTATTCTCTTCCCGCCACTTTGCAAGACCTCCCTCGACCAGCTGGGGAATCGTGAAGCCCTCGTCGCGGGCCCAGTCGATAAACGGCTTTTGCTCATTGGGCGCGTAGCCGAACTTCCAGTTTCGCGAGGTCTCCATCGAGAGGCCGCGCGACTTCAGGTAATCGCGGGCAGGTTGGGCGGCCGGACTTTTAAAAAGGAGCCGGTTAAACCAGTCCGCAGCCGCTTTCTGGAGCCGGAGAATGTCGCTCCGGCCCCGGATTTTTGCTTCCTCTTTGGCGTCGAGGACCTCCTCGCGGACAATTACTCCGACCTGGCCCGCGAGCTTTTTGGCTGCTTCGGGAAACGTGAGATTGTCATAGAGCATCAGGAACTTGATCGCATCGCCCCCGGCCTGGCACCCAAAGCAGTGAAAGATCTGCCGTTGCGGGTTGATGTTGAAGCTCGGCGACTTCTCGTTGTGGAAGGGGCAGATCGCGAGGTAGTTCGTACCGGCTCGTTTCAGAGGAAAATAGCCCGAGATCAGCTCGACAATATCCGTCGCGTCGAGGATCTCCTGCACTGTTTCCTGGGGAATAATCGCCATGTTCTAATCCAATTCGCCGACTCAAGAGGGTCGGGTGAGACACTTAACCCTCTTGCATGGCTGTCGCAAACGAGGAGGGGAAATTTGCCTGCCGAATCCCCGATTGCCGCAGCCGCGCGGGACCAGACTGACAGGCGGCAAGGCATACGGCCCGTCGGGTATCAATTCCCTCTTGCTTCGCCTGGCCTTGCGCACACTCCCGGGCGCGTATACGGACTGGGGGAGGGGAAGCAAAATCGGGTAGTCTCCTCCCGATGCATGACTGGTTCCTTGGAATTTTTGCTCTTACCGGAGGGATTGCCTCGGGCGCAGGGCCGGAGGTTCCCGTCTCCGTTGAGTTAACAAAACCACAGCGCGATTTTTTCGAAGCAAAAATCCGCCCCGTCTTGATCGAGCGATGCCACCAGTGCCATGCGACGGGGGCGAAGAAGATCGAGTCCGACTTCCTGCTCGACACGCGCGAAGGCATCCGCAAGGGCGGTAAATCAGGCCGTGACGCAGTGATTCCGGGCGATGTGGCTGGCAGCCATTTGCTGGAAGCGATAAGGCAGACGAATCCCGACTTACGGATGCCGCCGAAATCGAAGCTGCCGGATGCGGTGATCGCGGACTTCGAGTCCTGGATCGCGATGGGTGCCCCTGATCCCCGCGACGGGGAATCGAAACTGCCGCGCGAGCTGGCGGCCGTTTCGCATTGGGCTTTTCAGCCGATCGCCAATCACGAGCTTCCCGCTGTTACAGATGCCGCCTGGCCACGCGACCGCATCGATCATTATGTGAAGCACCGGCTCGATGTGGCGGGGCTGCATCCGGCGGGTAATGCTGACCGGCGCACCCTGATCCGTCGGGCTACGCTGGAATTAACGGGGCTGCCTCCGCTACCGGAGGAGATTCGTGCTTTTCTCGATGATCCAGCGCCGGAGATCGATGCGTTTGCAAAAGTGGTGGACCGTCTCCTCGCTTCCCCGTGTTTCGGAGGGCGATGGGGGCGGCACTGGCTCGATGTGGCGCGCTACGGCGAGTCGAGCGGCTACTCGCGGAACATGCTCTACCCCTACGCCTGGCGCTATCGCAACTGGGTCATCGAGGCGCTGAATCGCGACCTGCCCTACGACCAGTTCATCCGGCAGCAGATCGCCGGAGATCTGCTGCCGGCCACGACGCTGGAGGAACGTGAGAGGCAAATCACGGCAACGGGATTTCTCACCGTGGGAGCGAAGACGCTCGACGAAGCGAATGTGACACTCTTTCAACTGAACGTCGCGGACGACATGATAGACGCGACTTGCCGCGCTTTCCTCGCCCTCACTGCGAACTGTGCCCGCTGTCACGATCATAAATACGATCCTTTTCCGACCCGCGACTACTACGCCCTCGCCGGTATTTTCCAAAGCTGCCGACACCTCGCGGGGACGGAGACCAACACCCGCTCCGAGCACGTCGCCGCCTATCCGCTCGGGCCGGACGGCGAGCAGCGGGTGAAGCAGATCGCGGAAATGACGAAGCAGGCCGATGCGGTTCAGGCGACTTACATGGAGTTCGTCAAAAAGCGCAACGAGATCCGCGATCCGCTCGAGAAGCAGGGACCCGACTGGAAAAAAAATCCCCCGCCCGCGCTCGTGGCCGCCGAGGCCGAGGTGCAGCGTCATCAGGCGCTCGTGAAAGCGGCCCGCGAGGCGATTCCGGCTCCGCCCGAGTTCACCATGGCCGTCCTCGATGCTGCCGTGATGAGCGATGAGCAATGGAAGGTCGCGGTGGAGGCCACCAGAAAGGACCCGAAGATCCCGCTGCCCTCGCGCCTCGCCGACTCTCCCGTGTATGGCAAAGGGCTGCCCGATCAGCCGCTCGATCCCGTGCCGCGAGGTGTGCCCGGTCTCTTTGCCGGGCAACTCCAGTCACCGGTAGTGGGACCGAAAGAAAGCGGGCGCCTTCAACTCGCCGAATGGCTCACCGATCCAAAAAATCCGCTCACGGCGCGAGTCTATGTGAACCGGGTCTGGCATCACTTGTTCGGTGCCGGTCTTGTCACTACGGTCGATAATTTCGGCCTGCTCGGCGAGTCGCCCAGCCATCCCGAACTGCTCGATGATCTCGCCCGGCGTTTCATGAGTCCAGAGATGGGATGGTCCACGAAAAAGCTGATCCGCGCCATCGTCCTCAGTCGTGCCTGGGGGCTCGACTCCGCCGCTGATCAGGCGAGCTATGCCGCCGATCCCGGCAACCGTCTCTTCTGGCGATTTGCCCCGCAGCCCATCGAGGCCGAAGCCCTCCGCGACAGCCTGCTCTTTGCCGGCGGAAAGCTGGATTTTTCGCCCCTGAATGGCTCACAAGTCGCCGAGATCTCGAAACAACTGCCTCAAGCCCAAGCGCGGGAGATCGGGCGTCGGGATTACTATTTGAAGGACGCGACCGCCGACGTGCCCTATCGCAGCGTCTATCTGCCAATGGCGAGGAGCGCGGTCCTCGACGTCATGACGATATTTGACATGCCCGATCCGAATCTGGTGACGGGTGCCCGACAGTCCACCATCGTACCGACTCAGTCACTCTTTCTGATGAACAGTCCGCTCGCCCTGAGCGCCTCGCGTGCCGCTGCCGAACGGCTCCTCGCCGATACGCCGGGGCAAAGCGACTTGGACCGGATTGCCATCGCCTTTGAGCGGCTCTTCGGACGGTTGCCGACAGAGGAGGAGCGCGCCGCGATGAGCGAATTCCTCACACCGCCCGATCCCGCCGACCCGTTGACACTCTGGGCTCAGGCCTTGCAGGCGTTGATGGTCTCGGGGGAGTTCCGTACGGTTTATTGAGGAGAGGGTGTTTACTCGGCGACGTGGCCCTCTTTGGTCGGCCTGACGAAGGCCTGGGATGGAAGAGGAGGAAGAGACTGAACCGTTTTATTTGGCCGAATGCTGCCCAAAAAGCGAGCACGGGCAACTCATTTGGAAAAATGAGAAATGTGGCGGGTTGGCGTCACGCCAGAACCCCGCTCACCACTTTTCCAAAGACGTCGGTGAGCCGGAAGTCGCGACCACCGTAGCGGTAGGTGAGGCGCTCGTGATCGAAGCCGAGGAGATGCAGGAGGGTGGCGTGCAGATCGTGGAGATGCACCTTGTCGACTTCGGCGGTCTGGCCCGTCGGATCGGTGGCTCCGTAGCGCAGCCCTCCTTTGACGCCGCCACCGGCCATCCACATCGTGAATCCCACATGATTGTGATCGCGTCCGGCGTCTTTGTTTAAAATCGGCGGACGCCCGAACTCACCACCCCAGAGGACGATGGTATCATCGAGAAGACCGCGCTCTTTCAGATCGGTCAGCATCGCAGCGATGGGGCGGTCACTCTCGTCGGCGAGCTTCTGATGACCTTCGACGATCTTGGTGTGCTGATCCCAGAAGGTCTGATTGATCTGCACAAAACGCACTCCCGCCTCAATCAAACGCCGTGCCATGAGACAGGCCCGTCCGTAGTTGTCGGTCTTTGCCTGATTCACTCCGTAGCGCTCCAGCACGTGAGCGGGCTCTCGCTCGACATTCATCAGTTCGGGCATCTCGCTTTGCATGCGGAAAGCGGTCTCGGCACTCTGGATGATACCCTCAAGCGGTTCGTTGATCCCGTCCTTAGCGAGCCGTTGATGGTTGATCGACTGGATCAGGTCGAGTTGGCGGCGCTGTTGCGTCATGGTCAGCGACGGGTTTTCCGTGTAGGGGATTTTCAAGCCCTTCAGCGAGGGCGCGTCGGTTCCATCGGCTCCGCCCCATTGATTGATCGCAGTGCCAGCCGTGGCCGAAGGCAGAAACGCGCAGCCGTGCTTGCGTGCGCCACCGGCCGAGAAATCGGGGTTGATCGTGACAAAGCCGGGCAGGTTCTGGTTTTCCGTGCCGAGCCCGTAGACGACCCATGATCCGACTGAAGGACGCACAAACTGAAAGCTCCCGGTGTTCATCTGCAGGATGGCCTGCGGGTGATTGCCGACATCGGTGTGCATCGAATTGATGAGGCAGAGATCGTCGGCGTGTCCGGCGATGTGGGGGAACAAACTGGAAATGGGCAGCCCGCTCTGGCCGTGCTGGGAAAAGGCCCAGGGGGATTGAAAATATTTTCGCCCGCCGCCGAGATCTTCCTCGTGTCGCTTCGACAACTCCGGCTTCCAGTCGAAGGAATCCACCTGCGACGGACCTCCCTGCATGAACAGAAAAATGACCCGCTTGGCCCGCGCCGGGAAATGAGGCTGCCGTGGTGCGAAGGGATTCACGATGCCTCCCGCACTTTCCAAAGCACCTGCCGGACGAGCCATCAGCCCCGCTAGAGCGAGCGAGCCAAACCCGCAGGCCGCTGACTTCAGCGTTTCGCGGCGGGTGAGGGGAGGAGCAAAAGCGAGCACGGGGAAGACTTTACTTTTTTCAGTAATGTTCGGCAATGGCCTCTTTGCGGTGTCCGCATGGCACGGGCACTGTTCTCCCGAATTACGGCATTGAATGATGTCGTCTTTTGTCGTTAACTCGGGTTCAAACGATTCTGCGGCCGAGAGCGCTGCGACTTTTAAACACCCCAGTCTATGGAAAAAACATCCTCCCGAAGAAACTTCGTCAAAGGCGTTGCGGCTACCGCAGCGGCTTTCAACTTCCAAGTCGTTCCGAGCCGCGTCTTCGGGGCTAATGACAGGATCACCCTCGCCGGGATCGGCACCTCCGGAAAGGGGGCCAGCGACATCGCGAACTCCGCCGGTGCGGGTTTTCAAGTGACTCACCTCTGTGATGTTTTTAACACGGATAAATACCCCAATCTTGGAGGGGCCTACGAGAAAACCCGGAAGGATCATCCCGACGCCAAGTTCTACGAAGACTGGCGTGAGATGCTCGATGCCGAAGGCGACAAGATCGATGCGGTCACCGTTTCAACCCCTGATCATGTTCACGCCCATGCTTCCATCGCGGCGATGAAGAAAGGCTGCCATGTCTATTGCCAAAAGCCGCTGACCCACAGCATTTGGGAAGCCCGCACCGTCGCCGAGTTCGCTGCCAAGACGGGGGTGGTCACCCAGATGGGAAATCAGGCTCACGCGGAAAACCACATGCGTCGTGTCGTGGAGCTGATCCGGGC
>JAGNMT010000220.1 GCA_017991025.1 Verrucomicrobiales bacterium | reverse complement strand
TCTGCTCGGGCAGACTAGTCCCGATAAGAAACTGGTTCACCTGGTCCACGTCCATGCCGACAAAACGCCAAACCGTAATTTCGGAGGGAATGGTGGCTTCCCGAATAAATTCATCCGGCGCTTCGAGGTTCACGTAGTAGTATTCGAGACTTCCCCAGGGGCCCGGACGACACCGAAGAACCTCATTTGAAACCGGCGGTTTCCCATCGCTCAATTGGATGGTTATAGTGCTATTCTCCTGCGCATCGACCCACTGCACAGCTGCGATGGCGAGAGCAGCAAAAACCTCGGCACAGAGCCCAATCCGCCGGAAAAGAATGCTAGAAGGAGCTAAGGTCACTTTGCGAAACGAAAAGGTCATGGTCGTTTTCGAAAATAAATTACGCCAATGCTTTCATCGGTTCGATAAAAGGACAGCACCTCATCGAGAGGCTGAAGAACCCACGGTTTCATAAGGCTGAGACCATTTTTGGTAAAAACGATGTCGGCGGCTACGTAGTTGCAGGCGTGAATCGGTTTTTGGTTCGCCATATCGATCACGAGAACGATATCGCCTACGCGTAGCGGCTTCTGCACCTCGTCGTACTGGTCGTTCAGCCAATCTCCAAACCTATCACGGCCCAGATAGCGGTCCGATGGCTCGAATGAGAAAAAATTGAGCGCCGTCCAGAAGCAATCAGGGAATAAGGTCCCCATCGACATCAGCGGACGGGCGAAGGTATTCAGCAACTTCCGCGGGGTCGGCGGCAGGAGGTGAACTATGTCCAAAGTTTCCACTCCATCGGTCGTGTTGATCGATTCGAGCATGGGCAGGAAATCCTTGCTCCTACCGCCCGCCGACCAATATTCGGCTATTGCCTTGAAATTGGCGGTCTCGCTCAGCCGCAACCTCGCATTCAGAGAACGCTGTCGCAGCAGAGTAGAAAGGACGAGACGCATGGAATCTTCGTCCGGCTGACGCTGCATCACCAAAGAGATATCCGAGAACAGCCGTATATTGGACCGTGAATAGGTCAGCGCCGAAATCAGATCAACAGTCGACTGCGGCAGCCTCGATCCGGCAGCCATGGCTGCGAACCCGTCCGCACTGATGCTCAATGGCTCTGAGAAAGGGTCGGAACTGCCCGGGTCAACAAACTGGGAATACAGTTGTTCCCTGATGTTACCCTTCAGCGAAAGGACGACTTCATCGGGAGGGCGGATCTCCACGTGGTTCGCTCCGACATCAATCACAGCAGTCGCCATAAGCCCATCCACTGTGGCCGCATCCAATTCCGCCCCAGTCAGGATCGCGCGGACTTCAGCGGGATCGTGATGAAGAAATCTCCAGGTAGTGGGAAACTGGCGGGCGTCCCAGCAGGGGGAAAGGACCAGATAATCCAGCGGTGGCTCAAGGTTAAGCTGATAATATTCAAGGTCTCCCCAGGGACCCGATGCTGTCCGTTGGACGACGGGCGTGGTATTTGCATTGCCGACGGTCTGAGCAAAACCGGGGTCGGTCGCATCGACCACGCTCTCCTGCGCCACGAGGGGCAGACAAATCGGGGCGATCACCGCAAAAACGCGGGTGATTAATAAGCGAAAAAGGGGCATGGCTGATCAGGGCAATCTCGGACTCCGCCGTTTGATAGCAAGGAAGAAAGTTCAATAGTCCGAATGATACCTCAGAAGCGGCCACTTGTTTCATTACTTGGACACTTGATTACGTCCATTGATTCGAAAATATGTCCATCTCAGGACCATAGACACACCCCGCACCGCCTCCCGATTAGTTTAAACCAGCGTTCCACGTCGAGAGCAGAACAGCAGAAGAGTCGACGAATCTGCAACGAATGCAGCGGATCCGGCTGCACCGACAATGGCGCACTTCTCTCGCCCTAAACCAGTAACATCAAACACAACTGGAACTCCTCCGCCCCGTACTGTCGCCCCCTCTATCCGCAGCCTCCGCAAATCGTTTGCAAAAAGGATGAAACAGGCGAGCCCATGGCTACGCGTCGCTGCGTTGACGGCGACACTACAAAATATTCGATTTTCCCCTTTCACGGGACGTGTTTCCGATGCTTATTCCCCGCCCCATGCCTATTCCACTCGACGACCTTCGAATCGCCAGCTCCCGTCAGCTCATTGCGCCCACCATCCTCATGGAGGAGCTCCCGGTATCGCCCGAGGCGGAGAAGACCGTTGCCACAGCGCGTCAGGAGGTCGCTGACATCCTCGCCGGACGTGACAATCGTGTTCTCGCGATCGTCGGTCCCTGCTCGATTCATGACCCGAAGGCGGCGCTGGAGTATGCCGACCGCCTCGCCACATTGAAGGACGAGGTGGCTGAAGACGTGCTGCTCGTCATGCGTGTCTATTTTGAAAAGCCGAGAACGACGGTCGGCTGGAAGGGCCTCATCAACGACCCGCATCTCGATGAGTCCTACGACATCAACGAAGGCCTCGCCATCGCCCGCAAGCTCCTCCTCCAGATCGCCGAGAAAGGCGTCGCAGCCGGGACTGAGTTTCTGGACACGATCAGTCCGCAGTTCTATGCCGATCTCATCAGCTGGGGCGCGATCGGGGCCCGCACTACAGAGTGCCAGTTGCACCGCGAACTCGCTTCCGGTCTCAGCATGCCGGTAGGATTCAAAAATGGGACGAGTGGAAATTTCCAAATCGCGATCGACGCGATCCAGGCCGCTCAGCAGCCGCACCGGTTTCTCTCCGTGACCAAGTCGGGTGACAGCGCCATCATTTCGACCCGGGGCAATGACACCTGCCATATCATCCTTCGGGGAGGAGCCGTCACCGGGACGAATTACGATCACGAAAGCATCCGCGAGGTTCGTCTGGCGCTGGAGTCAAAAGGACTCGAGCCTTCCATCATGGTCGATTGCAGCCACGCCAACAGCGAAAAAGATTATCGTAATCAATCCAAAGTCTGTGCCGAACTCTGTTCCCAGATCGCCGGCGGCGACACTTCGATCCGCGCCCTCATGATCGAAGGCCACCTCAAGGAAGGCGCGCAAAAGCTCGTCCCCGATCTTGCCAAGCTCGAATACGGCGTCAGCGTGACCGACTCATGTGTCGGGTGGGAGTCGACGGTCGAGATGGTGAAAGATCTCGCGACGGCAGTGAGAAAAAGGCGGGCGACGTTTTTGGCCTGAGTGAATCACTCGTTCACCTCAAAATATAAAATAGTCGCTGTATTCCCCTTGCTCTCAGGGCTCTTCTCCTCAGCGACGCGGATCGCCACGTTGTGATAAGATTTCGTGAGCCCATCGGCCAGGACAACACTGCGAGGGTAGTTGAGCCCTTTACTGTGCTGGTGGTAGAGATCGACTTTTTTCCACTCGCCGCCGTCAATGCTGACTTCAAGCATGCCAGCGTCGGGGCCGGCGAGAACGAAAGCTCCCAGCATGGTGCCGGAGAACGTGTGATAAAGATAATCCCCCGCCCCATCGGAACGCAGTGCTTTGAAGGCCGTGAACCCACTGCGGATACTACCAAGGGGAAGGAGGGCCTGGGACACGATATCAAACTTCCAGCCCCCGAGCCAGCTCAGCGTTTGCGGGTCCACCATGGTGGCACCGGAGTAGGAAAAGACATCGAGCGGCTCGGGCAGAAGCACCGTCTGCGGCGTCCCGCCTGAAACCGTGTCGGCAATCACCTTCGTGATCAGGTTCGAGGCAAACTGATAGCCCGCCGGATTCGGATGCGTGTCTTTGTAATCCTTTTCCCAGGTCATCTTTCCCGCCGCGATCTCACGGCTCAGGGCGAGGCCGACATCAACGCTCGGCACGTTGTAATGACGGGCCACCGCCTTATGCGCCTCGACACTGACAGCCTCCTCTCCCGCCTGCGCTTTCGCTAGAATGGGAGGATTCACGAACTGAACGGAGATGACGTCGCCGGTCGGATTCGCCTTGAAATACTGCCGGATGATTCCCTCGAGCCCGCGAATGGCGGATTGTCGATCATGCTTCGCATCCTGATCATCGTTTACCGCGAATTCGACAATAAGCAGGTCGACCGGCCCCTGCGAAAGCACATCCCGATTCAACCGGAAGGCACCGGTCGTCGAACAGGTCGAGCTGAGACCCGCATTTGTAAACGTAAAATCCACCTGTGGCCACTTCTCCCTCAACCAGTCAGGCACCATTTTAGTGTGACCTGTTTTGTTCTCCGTGATCGATCCGCCGAGAAAAACAACGTGCGCCTTTTTCTCCTTCTCAAGTTTCGCAATAAAATTTGAAACACCTCGCGTCCCCTTCTCGATGGCCGGCGGGGTCGCGTCGTTTGCAGTCGCGGTGGGGAGCAAACCGGCAAGAGCGGTGGTGCAAAGCAGAATGAAAAAAGTTGGTCTCATGAGTTCTCCTTCCATTGTATAACCTAAAACCGGGGCATTCATGAAATGGTTTTTCCCACTTTGCGGATTCACGTAACCGGGTTCCCGGTCCCGGCGTCTTTCCTTCGTGTTACCTGTATGAAGAATCTCATTTCCGTCCTCGCCGCGATTCCCCTGCTCTCGCCCGCCGCCGACGAAGCGGTCACCTACCACCGCGACATCGCCCCGATCATCTACCAGAACTGCACCGGTTGCCACCGCGACGGTGAGAGTGCCCCCTTTCCTCTCACCAACTTTGCGGAAGTCTCCCGGAAGGCCCTCACGATCAACGAAGTCGTCGGTGACCGATACATGCCGCCCTGGCACGCCAATACCGAAGTGACTCAATTCCGCGACGTTCGCCGACTCACCCCCGGGCAGATCAGCCTGATCGATCGCTGGGTAACGGCAGGTAAACCCGAGGGAAATCCATCAGAAGCCCCGGCACCTCCCGCTTTCACTCCAGGCTGGCAACTCGGCAAACCCGACCTCGTTATCAAAATGGCGGCCCCTTATGCCGTGCCAGCGGACGGCCCTGACATCTACCGGAATTTTGTCCTCCCTCTCGATCTCCCTGAAGACAAATGGGTGAAGGCCATCGAGCTGCGCCCCTCGGCCCGGAGCGTGGTGCATCATTCGCTCTATTTTCTCGACGACAGCGGCACGGCGCGGAAGCTCGATGGAAAAGACGGCAAGCCGGGCTTCAACGGCATGTCCTTTCGCCAGAGCGGTGCCCTCGGCGGCTACGTTCCGGGCGTCAGTCCCCACAAACTGCCCGAAGACCTCGCTAGGCCCCTCCCGAAAGGATCTGACCTCGTGCTTTCAACCCATTTTCATCCGTCCGGAAAAGCGGAAATGGAGCAGACCACTGTCGGCATCTATCTGACCGATACCGCGCCTTCACGGAAGCTCGAGGAACTCCGGGTCCCGCCCGGATTCGGTCGCAGCGCGGGAATAGACATTCCTCCGGGAGAAGCGAATTTCACGATCAAGGACTCATACAAACTCCCTGTGGATGTCGAGGCATTTTCGGTCAGCGGGCACGCCCACTACATCTGCGAAACCATGAAAATGACCGCAACCCATCCCGACGGAACGACGGAAGTCCTCCTCGACATACCCGACTGGGACATGGACTGGCAGGACACCTATTTTTTTGCCGAACCTATCGTCCTTCGCGCCGGAACCGTCGTGGAGTCGGTCATCACCTACAACAACTCGGTGGGAAATCCTGAGAACCCTTTCAACCCGCCGCAACGCATCAAGTGGGGACGTGAATCCACGGACGAAATGGGCAGCATCACCCTCGTCGGCGTCGCGCTCGATGCCTCCGATGATCAGCGGCTCAATCTCTCGAACAAGGCCCAGCGGGTAAAGATTTTTGCCCAACTCGGAAAGGAACTGCGCAACACCGGTGTCCTCGAACGACTCCCCGCCATCGTGAAATCGCTCGACTCCAACGGCGACGGCAGCCTCCAGGAGTCGGAGCTGCCGCAACGCATGCGGGCTGCGCTGCTCATGAAACTGGACGAAGACGGGGATAAATCGCTCAATCCCTCCGAGATCGAATCACTCAAAGACTGGATCGAAAGTATGAAAGCAGATCAGGGAGCATGAAGCCGATTCTCTTCTCGCTTTTCTTCACCCTTTCCCCTCTCGTTGAAGGAGCAGAGCCAGAGGGAAAGATACTTGCCACCGTTACGATTTTTGTCGCGACAGACTGCCCGATTGCCAACAGCTACGCCCCGGAAATCAACCGCCTGTTTGAGGACTATGCCGGAAAAGGCATCGCGTTCCAACTTGTCTATCCTGACCCGACGGTAACGGAAGAAGAAGTGGGCAAGCACATCGCCGATTATGCGATCAGGATGCCCGCCACCATCGACCGCGACCACTCACTCGTGAAAAGCGCCGGAGTCACTATCACCCCCGAAGTAGCCGTGTTTGATGCCGGCAAAAACATCGTCTACCGGGGACGAATTGATAATCTCTATGCCGGTTTTGGTGAGCGTCGTCCACAGGTAACAGAACACTAT
>JAGNMT010000219.1 GCA_017991025.1 Verrucomicrobiales bacterium | reverse complement strand
CCCGGATTCCTCTCTCGCCCCCTTCCAACCATGGGAAATCCAATCGTCCGCTTCGTGAATGGCGAGCTGGTCAAGCTCGGCTGTGTAGGTGTCGTCTTCGTTTTGTTCAGCCCCGTCTACGTCTTCATGTTCCGTCCGCAGGATGACGTGCGGTATTACTTCCTGCATCCCGTGAAGGTCGAGTTGGGCACGGCAGACGAGCTGCGGCACAACCAGTTTGTACGAGTCACAGGCCACGTCGAACCGGCCACGTTTCAAGTCCACCACCAGGGGTTGCTGGGCTTGAAAACGGACTTCAAATTCCGCCTTGAGGGGTATCCTGACACGCTCGCCGTATGCGTGGAAGAGGGCCCCTTGCACGGGGAACTGCTCGCCGCGTTCAACCGCGACCACGTCACTCCGGCCGGCAAAGAGGAGTCCCCGAAACTGGAAAACCTGATCGCCGGCAAGTTCGAAAAGACAATTCGCGCGAAGATGTTCGGGGCGGAGGAATTCGACCCCGCCTGGACGAACATGGGGAAGATTTTGGCAGAGGAACAGACAATCGAAGGACGTCTGCACGATTCGAATGCCTCCCGCACCGCCGCGTTCGGCACCTTTGCGCCGGAACGGGACACCCGTATCGTCGACTACTTCGGCCGGGTTCTCGGGCTCGATGCGCAAGCCGGTAAACTTTGGGTAATCGACGCCGCCGAGACTCCCGACCCGGCGCGATTTCTCGACGGAAACGGAGCCCTCATCATGTTCGGATTCCTCCTCGGCCTGTTCGTGATCGGGTGGATCTTCCGGTGGTTATTCAAAGGACCATCAACTCCCGCACGTTCCCTCTCCGTTACGTCCGGGCGCTCTCCATTGGCTCCGCCCCCGTCAAGTCCGTCGCGAAAGCGCCCGCCTCCCCTGCCCGGTCGCAAGTTTGATTGAGTGACTACAACAAGCCCGGAAGCGAGAAATTCCCTGCGCTATCGATCCGTCCTTCATCCCTCCGAACGTAGGCCTCACTACCGCACCTTCTGCCGTCCACCCATTGCAAACACGTGGACAACCTCGCGTCCCCGGATTGCTGGCAACAAGACCATCAGAACGCAGCCTCCACTTCCCGGGTTTCAATCATCAATCGAGTCGTTACCTCTTAAGGGGGCTTCGAATGATCCGTCGAACGCAAGGTCGACGCTCCCAAACGCGAATCGCACTCCTTCCTTCCCCGGCTGTCCGGTGAGGTGTGTGCCGAACGGCTGAAAGAAGAAGTTCCTGAGGATCTTTGAATCGTTTTTCCTTTCCAGCGGCCACAGGATTCTGCAAACTAATCCCGCCATTCAGCCCTCTTGATTCGTCGGCATGACCCTCTACTTTCCAGCCTGTTCCCTTGCCTTTCTGCTCCTCATCGCCCCCTCTCAGGGAGAGGACCGGGTCATCGAACCGGGGAAGCCATTCGTCTCCCGCTACCGCATCATCGCCTTCGACGGAGTGCCCGCCCCCAAACGGATCGAGGCCCGGTGGCGCGAGTATGGCCGGTAATCAACTAACAAAACATGAATGCTGCCCGCTCTCTTTCTCGATGGTTCGCCCCCTGCCTGGCGATCACTCTCCTTTCTCCGCTTCGGGCGGAGGAACCGCCTCCGGGCCTGAACCTGGTCGTGACGGGCCACAGTTTTCATCTTCCGGTCATGGTTACTCTCGATCAGGTGGTGACTGCCGCGAAGATCCGGGGGCACCGGCTCGCTGCGCGGCAGATGATAGGCGGGTCGAGCGTGACCCAGCACTGGGAGCTGCCCGACGAAAAGAACACCGCCAAAACAGCCCTGCGGGCGGGTGGGATCAACGCGATGACGATGTCGCCGAACTGGGTCATTCCCGACCCGGCGATCGATCGCTTCGTCGATCTCGGGCTCGAAAAAAATCCGGCGATGAAATTCTACCTCCAGATTTCCTGGTATCCCTGGGACGGGCTCGAACCTCCATTGCGCGTTACCACGAACGAGGACCGCGATACGAAGACCGTCGGCGATCTGCGTGCGGCCTACGATCCCTTCCGCGAGGCCATCCGCGCTCAGGCGAAGGCGACCAACGAGCGGCTCGGCCGCGCTGCGGTCCAGCTTGTTCCCGTCGGGGAAGCGGTCCTGCGACTCCGGGCAAAAATTATTGCCGGGGAGGTGCCCGGGATTGCAAAACAATCCGACCTCTTTGGCGATCCCATCGGTCACGGGAAGCCCGTCGTGATCCAGCTCGCGGCCTATTGCCAGTACGCCTGTCTCTACCGCCGCAATCCGGCCGGCCTGACCTGTTTCGAGAAGCCTGGTGACGAGACCTCAGTGGCGCTCAACCATCTTCTCCAAACAATCGCCTGGTCGGCGGTGACAGACGAACCTTTGTCGGGAGTCACGGCTTCTGATTGAATTCGGCGGAAGGTGATGCCGTTCAGCAGTCCGGTTTTACCCGGATCGTATTCGTAATTCTCCGTTCGACTATCGAATCTTCCTCCCTGGAATAGCAAACCCGATGCAGCAATCGGTGTCCGACGAGATTCATCCAGGTAATCCAAAACGTGTATCCGCAAAGAAACGCCACGAGGAGCAACCGTGAAAAGCGCCCGTCTTTACTCATGACGATTACCCCGAAAATTGCCACGAGGACAAAGAGAATCTCCCTCTGGGACAAGTTCCAAAGGCGTCGGCGGGATAACCCGCCAAGTGAACGCATCCGCTTCTCACGAGCGAGAAACTCAACCAATGCCGCCGCAGGAACCAGCAGGGAAATTCCCGCATAGTCCAAAGGAACCAGGTCATCTCGATAGAGGGTAAGATGGAGAAACCAGACCGTTCCCCAGAATACCAGAAGGCCTCCGAGTTGCTTGATCAGAAAGTGCAATCGGGCAAAACCATTATGGAAATTAGTTATCATAATCGGGAACTTGCGCAAAAATCGCTCATTTCAATATCATTAGTGCGATTATTATTACTTTTCGGTTGTATTCGAGTTAATTTCAAGTAATTTTAGAAACAATTTTGGTTCTGGAAATTATCTTATTCCCTCCTTCTTACCCGATGCACTCCACCGCTCTCACCACCCGCCAATCCGCCCCACCCCTCATTGAGAGAGAAAGCCGGGCCAATTGGGACCTCATCGAAGTGACCCCGCTCATCGATCTTGATGATTTGCTCGGCATTATTAAGCGCCGGATCCTCTGGCTCATTGCCGTTCCGGCTCTCTGTGTGGCCATTGCATTGATCTATGTCTACTTTATCGCAACTCCTCTTTACCGGAGTTCGGCTCTGGTGTTCGTGGACCCGATGTTCGACCGCACACTCCAGATCCAACCTTCCGGAGCAGGAGCCTCCGATCTGGATTCGCTTAACTCCCTTGAAAAGGCCATCGTTTCCGATTCCATGGTGCTCCGGGTCATTGACCGGCTCAATCTCCGCGAGGATCTCAGCTTCCTGCCCAAGTCCCTGCATAAGGCGGTCCTCGCCGGCGAGCCCATCCCCGGATCCAGGCTGATCAAGGAAATACGCAGCAAACGATTCTCCGCCTCCCTCATCCGTCCGACACGATTGCTGGAACTCTCGATCCTCGATCCCGATCCGGAGCGCGCCAGACTGATTGCGACGACCTTTGTCGACGAATTCGAAACTTTCCTCGGCGATCAAAAGCGCCATGAGGCCGGCGATTCTGCCGTCGATTTACGGGGCCGCGCCGACGAAGCGTATAAAAAGGCCCTCGAGTCCGAAACCCGATTGCAGGAGTTCAGGCTCAAGCACCCCGATCTGACCGTCGAGCAGGATCACCAGTTGTTCGCTGAGCGTCTGACGAAGATCGGAGAAGACCTCAACGCCGTCTCGAGCCGGGTCTTCAATCTACGCAGCCGCGTCGAAACCCTTAAAGACATTGACCCGGAAAAGGATCCGCTCACCGTCATCAACATCGGTGAATTCTCTGCGATTGACCATGTCTCGGACCTCCTCAGTCAGCGCCTCGAGACTCATGCCAACCTTGCCTCGGTGGCCGGCCAATATACTGAAAATCACCCCCGCTACATCGAAGCGAAGAGTCGGGTCACCGAACTCGACGCCCAGTTGAAAAGTCTCGCCACTGAATTGAAGGCATCGCTCTCCGCCGACCTTGAATCAGCGCTCAAGAATGAAGCACTGCTCTCCGGGCGAGTAAGCGATTTGCAATCCCAACTCACGGGGGTAAAAACCGCCAGTTCAGAATTCCGGGCCATCCAGCAGCAGGTGGAGGCGGATTGGCAGGTGCACCAGTCGTTGCGCGACCGCATCGGCCAGACTTCGCTGGAGTCCGAGAAATCAGCCGACATCACCCGTCTCATGTCCGAACCCATCGCGGCTTACAAACCCTCCAGTCCGAACAAACCTATCGCGCTGCTCGCAGGGGCGTTTATGGGAGGCTTGTTCTGCCTGGGCCTGATCGGAACCGACATGCTTCGTGGCGGCCCCTTCCTCAATCGCCGACAGGTCGAGCAGCGACTCGATGTCCCGGTCGTTGCGGAAATCACGACACCCTCACACGGAGGAAACGACACCCGGCTACTCGAAGCGATGACCGGGGTTCTCCTCTCCCCTGCACATCGAAATGCCAGCCTCATTCATCTCGCCTCCCTCTCGGAAAACGAAGACGGCCTCCGCATCGCGGCCTGCCTCGCCTCGGCCTCCGCTTATTACGCCTGCCCCACCCTCCTCATCTCGGTGGCGCCCGGAGGCGATCCCAACCTGCCGGTAAACCTCGTCCCACAGCCCTCACAAACCGAGAATCTTCACACCCTCAGGCTTCCTTCGGGCTTTCTTGTGGCTCAGAACAACGCGTGGCAATTGCTGAGTCCGCACCGGATTCGTTTCAATCGCATTATCATCGAATCAACGGCCTTCAGTCAGGACAGCCAGATTCCCGCAGCGGTCGCTTCACTCGCCGACGCGAATCTTGTCCTGGTCCAAAAGGAGAGCGGTACCCGAAAAGAAGTGCAGCAGCGTGTCTCTCACCTCGCCCGGGGATCACAGGGATCGATTGCCGTCATCCTTCAGGCATAAAACGACGGATCCGTCCACCTTTCCTGTCTTCCCTGTTGAAAGCTTCCCCTTACACCGCCGTTTTCCGATCCGTCAGCACTTCGTTTCCGACAACGGCAACGTGGAGACGGCTCTTCTATACCTTATTGCCCTCCGGCATACGGATGCTGGGAGCAGGGGTTCAATTTCTCAGCACCGTCATCGTAGCGCGAACTCTCGGAGATGGTCCAAGCGCTTCCTTTTTCTTCTGGTCATCTGTTCTCATGACCTCGGGCCCCATCGCGACCTACGGGCTGGAACAAATCGCACTTCGCGACGTGCCGAGACTCCAGCGCTACGGGCATGAAGCGGTCGCCCGTTTTGTCGGCGGACTGCGGTCCGTCTCTCTTCTCCTTTCCTTTCTCATCGGGCTCGGTTGGGTCGTCTACGCCATTGCCAGTCAGACAAACCCCGTCGGATTCCAGATCTGGCACTTGCTACCTCCCCTCACATTGGGGGCGATTGCACTCACTCTGATTAACAGCGAGGCCCTCAAAGGACTCTCCCGCCCGGTCGCGGGCACTCTCTACGGACACCTTCTCCCGGTATGCCTCTTCTGTATTCTCGTCTCTCTATTTTCGAAGCATCTCGGTTCGCCTGGCATTCTCACCCTTTACACCGGAAGCTATCTCGTCGGAGCACTCGCGGCCCGTCTTGCCCCCGGTGGTGACTTCCGGGACCGTTTCTTCGCCTGGCCCGGGGAAAGGCAATTCCGCGCGCTCCTTCGCGAAGGATTTGCGGTCTGCTGTGTCAGTCTCTTCGGCGCGTTCAGTTTCATCGTACCGCTGGCTATCGTGGAGCTGACAAGACCTGCCGCCGAAGTATCCTACATCACGACTGCCTTCCGGATCGCTATTCTCTTCATCGTTCTTTCCTCCGCCATTCACGGGGTTTTTGCCCCCTCCCTTTCAAAAAATGCTGAACTTGAGGAGCCTTTTCTTCCCGTTTTCCGCGTCTATGGAAAAGCGATCATCACCGCCCTGATTACACTTGGCCTGCCACTCGGTTTCGGGATCGCTTTTCCTGAAATGGTCATGTCCATCTTCGGCGAATCCTTCCGGCCCGGCGCCGAGTTACTGCGCCTCCTCCTCCTCGTCCAATTGATCTCTCTGGTCCTCGGCCCCGTCCCCCATCTTCTTCTCATGACGGGGCACACCACCTGCCTCGCCCGCCTCGGAATCGTTAAGTTCGCCTCATCCACCCTGCTCTCTTTTCTACTCATCCCCCATTTCGGGGGTCTTGGAATGGTTATCGCGATAGGGGTCTCGTTCGCGGCCGAAGAGATCATCGGACTGGGATACGCAATTATTCAGTTGCGCCTCCACGCACCATCTAAGGAGGTGGATTCGTGAAC
>JAGNMT010000218.1 GCA_017991025.1 Verrucomicrobiales bacterium | reverse complement strand
GAGAGGAAGACACCGAAGACGCCCCATGATCGTGGAAACGGAATCGTTACTTTTGCAGAACAACGACAAGAGAAACTCCTTTCCGTAGTATCTCTACTGCTGAAAAAGCTGCTTTGGTGATTGAAGCCCCTTCGGAGCTGGCGCTGCCGGAGCAGGATTGGTAATCGAGTAGACCACCATCACGGCCGCTTCCGCTTCTTTTTGCAAGTCTCGAAAGTGACGCGGTTGGAGTCCGCTGAGCTTTGCTCCGAGCAGCGTACCGGGAACCTTTTTGAACAGTTCCAGAAGGTAGGACGACTTCACCGCGTAGTTGATATTCTGGGGGAGATACCCCTTCCGCTCCGCTTGCTTCAGCGCATTGATCGTCAAGGTCGTAACCCCGACAACGTGGCCAGATTCATCAATCAAGGGTCCTCCGGAGTTGCCCGGTTGAATCTGAACGCTGGTCTGATAGTGACGTGGATCATCCTGGAATCCTGCCAAGGCCGTAATACTTCCCTTCGTGGTCTTCGGGGTAAGCCCTAAATCTTCAGGATCAGGAAACCCAATCGTGAAGGCATCTGATCCAGGAGTGGGATCCAGTTTCCCCTGAACCGCCAGGAAGGGAAACGGAGTTGCCTCGGATGCTACTTTTAAAATGGCCAAGTCATTTTCCGCATCGACGACGACCAGCTTCGCCTCACGCGTCACTTGACCCTGCTTCACAAAAAACTTCTTCCCTTCCTCGATGACGTGATGATTCGTCACAAGATATCCGTCCGCCGAAACGAAAAATCCCGTTCCAGAAGAATCGGCCCAACAGGCAAGCGGGCAGCCGGCCAAGAATGCGACGAGAAAAATACGGCCAAGGAATGAAGGAATCGAGTGAGTATCCATGGGGAAATGGGAATCGGTGAGACACATGATTTGTTCAAAGTGGATCATCATCACGATTTCTCAAAAGAAAGATTCTTCGACGTAGAGCGATCGATTTTTTCCCGGGGCGGACTTGCGCGCCCCGTTTGACTTTCGCCCGCTAGATTTCCTCCATGCCATCCGCAGATCGATTTAAGGTAGCAGAAATCGATCTTCCAGCCCAATTCCGGATGACGGGGAAAACGATCTCGGGAGAGATGAATTCCTGCTCGAGTCGTCCCTGATCGCAGGTCAAAAGAAATCGATACAGTTCCCGTTCTGTCTCTGTCAGGCTAATTGGTGGGCATTCTCCGGCAGGAACGATTTCGGAAACAGCGGAGGTGAGGTGGTGGTCGAATACTTCGCGAGTCATGAGCAGCGGCGTCAGTGTCGGCACGTGTTCACGAGCTCGGGCGAGGAGGGTGAGACCCCAAGTGTCGATGTCGCCCCAGTAGGCCACGTCGGCATTTTGCACCCAGGGCGCAGCAAGCCAGGCGAGGTTGTTGCCGGAGCCGAAGATGGCGATCGTGTCGGTAAGGTCGCGCGGGAGAAGATGGAAACAACGCTCGTTCTCGACGACGAGGAGTCGGGAGATATCGAGATCAGCGGTGGCGAGGTCCGAGGCACGCACTCGCATCCGGGGAAAGGGCAGCGAGCCGGTGCCTTCCCCGCCGAGCCGGACGAGAAGCAACCAATGATCCTGATCCTGCCACGCATCGAGAAAGACCTCGAGACCCTGCCGACTGCATTCGCCGTCGTAGCGGAGATCGAGCAGGCGCACGAGGAGACTGCGATGACGTTCGAAGAACTTGCTGTCGATCCCGGCGAGGGAAAGGGCACGAAGGGGACGGCCGTCGGCGCAGCCAGGTTGAAGTTGTTGCGCGAGCCGGATCGCCGTGACCACTTGCTCAAGCGGTTTGTCTTTCCAGAGCGACCGTTCCCGGATGAGCGCGACGTGGAAGACGAGGTCGGTGGCCGCGAGAAAGGGCAGAAGGGATTCGTATTCTCCGCGAACCTTGCGATCCGAAGCGGCTGCAATCCATTCATCGGGACTGGAAATCTCCCATGCGATCGGGATCTCGACCGCCTCTCCGGTCGCGCGGTAGGAGATAGCCTCCCAGAGAACCGTCCCCACGCGCACGCCGCGCCACACTTTGATGTGCTCGACGACGGTGTTCCATTGCGCCGCGACGATGCCCGGATCAGGTCGACCGATGGAAAGGCGGCACGGCCAGGAACCTTCGTCGAGGAGACGGGTTTCGCGCAGTTGCGGGTTCTCCCATTGGCGGGACCAGCGCAGCGCGAGATCGTAGGGAGATTTCATGGGGGGGGAGGGTGGAATTCTAACTCCTAGTCCTGCAGTGGGGTTTTAATCCATGCTTCCGGGACGATGTGTTTGCCGATAAAATTCCGCAGAGCGATGCGGTTGAGGGCGAGCTGGACGGAATCCGAAGCCTCGACCTCGATCAGGGCGATGCGGCTGCCGTCGTTGAGCTGGAGGGTGCCGAGCTGGAGGGTGCCGAGCTGCAGGGTCGAGGTGATGGAGTCGTGTTCGGCATCGATCGGCGCGGGAACGGCGAGAAATTTCAGGGAATCTTCCGGAAACAAATCGCGGAGAAGGGTCGTCCACGTCTCGCGGCGGTAGGGTTGTTGAAGCGCGGTTTGGATGAGCATAAAGAAAGTGGGAGCGGACGTTCCGGCTACCGTGAACACTCCGTCCGGACTCCGGTGTAGTCTAGTAACACCTGGTCAGAGGTGAGAAGGGTCAGGTCGTGGTGCCGGGCGGTGGCGACGATGGTCAGGTCCATGGGGTCCTTGTGTGTGCTTCCCTGCCGATTGAGGGGAGTCGATCCAGGCGCAGGTGTCGAGGAGGTAGCGGGGCATGGTCGTTAGCGGTTCATTTCCCAATCCTCCTCGTCGAAGGCCGGGGCGTGAGGATCGTAGGATGGGTTGAGGGTCACAGTGCCCTTCCCGGCACCCAGAAACGGAGCGTCTGGTTCCTCCTCAGGTTTGCAAACCTCGGCGATCGTTTTTCCGTGACGTGTCACCTGGAGAACGACCTCGCCTTTTTCCACTCCCCGCATCTCTTCGGTGCAATGGTCCTTGAACTCGGGGGCCATACGCCTCCGCGAATGATCCCCGATCTCCTCCCAGGTCAGCGAGGCGAGAGTCGCCCGCTGGTTCTTGTTGTGAACGAGGACGGCGGATCGGGTGTGCGCTTTGAGCAGGGCGATCTCCTTGTTCGGGGTGACAAAGAGCGGATGGAGACCGAAGGCACGCAGGGCCTTGATGATGCGGGCGGCGGCGGCGGGTGAGCTTTTGGAAAAGGCTTCGTCGAGGACGATGGTGGCATACTTGGGACGGGCCGCTCCAGCCGGGCAGAGGGCGTAGCTGAGCGAGGCGGTGAGGATGTAGCTGGCCATCATTTCCTTTTCCCCGCCACTGCCTGTCTGTGAACCGCTCCGCTGACCGGAGACCCTACCGGTCTCCCGATCCACTTCGACGACAAAAAACTGGAGCCGGTGCCGGGGATCGAGCATCGCCTGGGCCCCGAGGGTATGGCGTTTTTCCGATGCGCCCCGGAGGAGGCGGATAACCTCGCCGAGAGCCCGGTAGTGAGCCTCGCCTTCATCGTCTTTGGCATGGAGTGCGTCCAGTCGCAACTTGCGATGGGCAGCCTCGATCTGGCGAAGGGACTCGTGAACGATACGCTGGGGTTTGAGCTGTAGGTAGCGGCTTTCTCGAAAATCGACGCGACTGAGGGTGGAGTTGAGATCTGCGACGCGCTCTTCGACCATGGTCACTTCGTTCTCGATCTGGGCAAAGAGCTGGGTCACACCTTGGCCGGAGGAAAGGTTCAGGTAGTCGAGAAATCGCTGACGCTTCTCGGGAAGGGCCTCGCGCTCGAGGACCGCGAGCCTATCGAGATGGGCGGGCACGTCGCGCAGTTCGGTGCCGGTCTCGGCGAGGACCCCGGTATCAACGCGGAGAGCGCCCTCCATGGATCGGATGAGGCTTCTTTCGATATCGGATTTGCGGTCTTCGCTTTCCTGAATTTTGGTCTCGATGCGCTGGCGGGCGGAGCGTTCCGTTTCGTCGAGCTGGCGGATCTGGATGTCGTCGGAAAGCGGGAATTCTTTTTCTGCAAGAATGGTGTCCTCTTTGGTAAGTCCCCCACCCTTGCGCTCGACCGCGAGTCCGAGTTCCCGCGTCGCGGCGGCGAGTTCACTTTTGGAAGACCCCAGTTGTTCAGTTAGAGTCGAGATTTCCTCCCTCGTGATCTTCAACTCGCCGAGGACCTCGTCGTGGCGGGCTTTGGCAGTGGCGGCGTCGGAGTCTGGCCGGGTCAGGTCAATGAGTCGCTGACGCTGCTGTTCGATCTCGCGCTCGACGCCGACGAGGTCGATCTGGCTGAAATCGACGGACTCCAACTGGGCAATGATGGTGATTTTCTCCGAACACTCGCGTTCCGCGCGGCTGTGGATTTGGCTCTCCTCGTCGAGCCGACCGATTTCTTCCCGGGCGAGTTGCCAGTTGCCCTGGAGCGCGGCGAGAAGATGGCGGTTGTCGAAGCCGGTCATCCAGTCGACCGCGAGGGGGCGCTGATCCTGTTTTTCGAAGCGTCCCTCGCGATCAGACATGGTGCCATCGAGAGTCATGGCGTGCTCCGTGTGGCGGAGCGTCTCAATGGAATCGACGCAGTGACGGTCGCGGCGAGCGAGGAGGACTTTCACCTGCTCGCGGAGCGGATGGTCTCGGTAGTCGAGCTTGCGGGTAAAACCGTCCTCGAAAAAGTGAGCCGGACCAGGCGAGGAATCAGCGCTCTGGAGACGGACGTGGAGACGATTGTCCCGACGATTGATCCAGGCGAGGGCCTCGTCCATGCGGTGGACGGGCACGAGGATCCGGAGTCGCTCGGGGCCGATGGCACGCTCGATCGCACCTTGCCAGGGTCGTTCCCCGGCTCTCACCTCGACCAGTTCGGCGACAAAGGGGAGATCCTCTCCCGCCATGTCCAGTTCTTGGGCGAGCGCTTCGCGGAACGTCTGGAAGGGCGCGGGAATGTTGGAATGCGGACGTTCCTCGACCTGTCGAATCTCGAGCAACAAATTCCGTTCGGTCGCGCGATGCTGCTTCAGCGTCGCGGCGAGATCGACGGCCCCCTGGCGAGCGAAGGCGTGAGCGGCATCGGCAGCCCCTCTAAGTTCGGGGAGTTGCTCCCGATTTCGCTGAAAAGATGTCTCATCCGTTTTAGTTTCCAGCCCGAGGGCGGCGGCAAAAGCCTCGTAAACACCGGCATTTTTCCGAACCTCGCCTGAGCGCTGCACCTTGGTCTGGATGATTTCCTCAATGCTCTGGATCGCGGCGCCACCGTGTCGCAGGTATTCTTCGTTGAGCGTGCGTTCTCGATTCTCCAGAGCCTCGGCTCTCGCGGTGGCGTCGCCCAGAGCACTCGTGGTCTTGTCGAGGGCCAGGGTCAGCCGTCCTTTTTCCCTCTCCCACAAGTGCATGGCGGCCTCGGCGAATCGCACCGGGAGCAGTTCTTTGAGGTGGCGGAGGGTTGCGAGTTTTGCAGAAATCTTTTCCCAATTGTGCCAACCCTGGCGCACCGGCAGGAGAGAATCTCGCTGGCGACGAGCGGTCTGGAGTTCTTCGTAGATCCCGTGGAGGGAGTCGAATTCATTGGCGACCTCCGCAGCTCTATCAAAAGCGGAACGATCGTCGAGAACCAGTTCACGAAAAATTTGGTCGATACTGTTGATCTGCTTCAGACCGGCGGCGCGGTTGAGGAGACTGAAGGCATTTTCGCCGACTTCGAAAAAGCTGCGCACTTGAGCGAGGTATTCCTTTTTGCTCGCAAAAAGCTGCAGGCCAACGGTCTCGCGGGCATGACGGGTGAGGGCTGCCTTGCCGCCCTCCTGATGCTGCAACAACAGAGTCTCAAGAACGTTCCCTATGTTCCGGGCGAAAAACCAGGTTTTTTTCAGGTCGGCTGCCGCATTGCCGCTCCCGTCGATGGAGAGGAGAACTCCGATGCTCACTGTGTCGCTGCCGTTGATGCTTTGGTAGTGACCAGCCAACCCAGTGACAGCGCTTCCGGGTCGGGCGATGTGACTGTTTTCTGTCTCCGCGCTTTCGACTCCCGAGACACCCCGGACGTAGGAGATGAGATCGCGATCGCTCTCGTGACCGCCGGTCGAGGCGAGATTGTATTTCGGAAAAGGTGCGAGCAAGGTCATCAGCGCATCCACGAGGGTGGTCTTACCGCTCCCCGTGGGCCCGATGATGGCAGTGCCCTCGGGATGGATGAGGCATCGGTGCCGCCCCTCGAAGGGCCCCCAGTTCACCACTTCCAGTTCGGCGAGGCAAAAGGAAACCCCGTCCCCGGTCGCTGTCGCTGTCGCTGTCGAGGAATCAAACTCAAGTCCCAGAAGATCACTTTCAGGTTCTTCACTCATCGTTATTCGAGGATAGAGTTCCCGTTGCGTTCACCATTCCTTGAAAGTGATTCAAGAGAGCGGTCAGCGTTTCCGGATTGGCG
>JAGNMT010000217.1 GCA_017991025.1 Verrucomicrobiales bacterium | reverse complement strand
CGAATCATTCGAAGGGAGCGAAGCCCATCCCGGAAGCGGATCAAGGTTTCGTGCGCCCTGCCAGTAGTGCCGTCAATAGAAACACGTAAATGACGGCGTGCAGCACCGAGCCAACGATCCCGAAGGCCGTAAAAGCCCACAAACGACTTGCCTGTTCTCCACTCTGAAAGACCCACTGCTGGAGAAAAACCTGCCCGATCGGCATGACAAAACAAAGGATCAGGGCAAGCCCGAACCCGATCAGCGCCCACAGTGATCCCTTCAACGATCCCCCCGCTGCGATAATAGCGACACCGGCTACCGCGCAGACAATGAGGGTCGGCAAACTCATGAGAAACAGGGAGAAGAACTGCTTCAATTGATCGGGATTATTCATTTCTTCCTTCTAATACCCCGCGAACGCGTGATTGTCCATTACGGGGTGGGGCCCTATAATTGCCGGTTAAGTAAAAATCAGGGTAAGCCATTTTTCCCTCCCCTATCATCGTCCTGCCCAAGACCATGCGATTTCCCCTCTCTCTCCTCTCCCTCGTTCTCCTGCCCTTCACGGCTTTGTCCGCAGAGACCAAAACGGACGCCATGCCCGAAAAGGTCAGCTACTACCAGCACATCCGGCCGATGTTCCAGGCAAAGTGCCAGGGCTGCCACCAGCCGGCGAAGTCGAAGTCGGATTATATCATGACCGAAGTCGCCGGGCTCATCGCCGGCGGTGAGGATGGTATCGCGATTGTTCCGGGGAAGCCCGGAGAAAGTCATCTCCTCGAGCTGGTCGTCACTCAGCCGGGGGAAAAACGTCCCGAGATGCCGCCCAAAGAGGAGCCGCTCACCGACTACGAGGTCTCTCTCGTGAAAAAGTGGATCGAGCAGGGCGCGACCGACGACACCCCGGCCAACGCCCGTCAACGCTACTCAAAGGAGAATCCTCCCCGCTACGCGGTTCCGCCGAACCTGACTTCGCTGGACTACTCCCCCGACGGCACGCTCATCGCGGTGGCAGGTTTCCACGAGATCCTGATCCACAAAGCCGATGGCTCCGGCCTCAAGACCCGCCTCATCGGACTCTCCGAACGCATCGAGTCGGCCCGCTTTTCTCCTGATGGCAAACGTCTCGCCGTCGCCGGCGGACTTCCCGGTCGGATGGGTGAGATTCAGGTCTGGAATCTGGAGAAAGAGGAACTCATCCTTTCCAAAATCGTCGGGTTCGACACGGCCTACGGGGCGAGCTGGTCTCCTGACGGAACCCGGATCGCTTTTGGTCTGCCCGATAACACCGTCCGTGCGATCAAGGCGGACAATGGTGAGCAGGTTCTCTTTATGGGCAGCCACAGTGACTGGGTTCTCGATACGGGCTGGTCGCTCAAGGGCGATAACCTCGTCTCGGTCGGCCGTGACATGTCTGCCAAGCTCACCGAGACGAAGACCGAGCGCTTTATTGACAACATCACCTCGATCACTCCCGGAGCCCTCGCCGGTGGCCTCAGTGCCGTCGAAAGACACCCCCTGCAGGATCATGTGCTCGTGGGAGGTTCGGATGGGGTACCGCAGATTTACCGGATGAAACGTGAGACCGTCCGCAAGATCGGCGACAACGCCAACCTTATCCGCAAGTACCCCGCGATGAAAGGTCGTATCTGGGACGTCGCCTTTGCTCCCGATGGGAAGACTTTCGCTGCGGTTTCCAGCCTCAATGGCCAGGGGCAGGTCCATCTGTTCCGCTCCGATTACGACGCTACGATCACCCCGGAGCTAAAGGGGCTTTTTGAGACCGTGCAACGCGGCAGTGACAAAGACAAGAACGATCCTAAAATCGAAGAATTCCAGACCCGCGGCGCGGAACTCATCAAGGGTATCGACCTCAAAGCGGCCATGTATGCCGTCGCCTTTTCACCCGATGGGAAAACCCTCGTTGCGGGCGGTGCCGACGGCATGATCCGGATCCTTGACGCAACGACCCTCGCCGAGAAAAAGGCCTTTATGCCGATAACGCTCGATGCCTCCCTCAGCGACACCACCGCCAATCCCAACCTCATCGACAGGAAAAAGGCGAAGAGACAGGAGGGAGTTGCCCTCCTGCCCAAAGGGAGAAGCGTGACGGCGCTCGCGATTTCCCCGGCCGAGGTCACCCTCGACTCTCCCGAACTCTATCGCCAGATGCTCGTGACCGGGACGCTCGACAACGGGACTACCGCCGACCTCACCGGACTGGTGAAATGGACGATCAACCAACCCGTTGCCACCATCACCGATCGGGGTATCCTGCGCCCGGCGACTCCCGGTGAAGCGATCCTCACCGCCTCCATGGGAGATAAAACGACGACCATTCCGGTAAAATTCACCCCGACAGGAGCAGCGGCCCCGCTTGATTTTGTCCAGGATGTGAATCCTGTCATCACCCGCCTAGGCTGCAATACCGGAACCTGCCACGGAGCCAAGGACGGCAAAGGCGGTTTCAAACTCAGCCTGCGCGGCTACGACCCCCTGTATGATGTGCGCGCATTCAGTGATGATCACAGTGCCCGGCGGATGAACCCGGCGTCGCCTGATGATTCGCTCATGCTGCTGAAAGCAACCGGAGCAGTCCCGCACGAAGCGGGAATGCTGACCGACCATGACTCGCGCTATTACCATACGATTCGCCAATGGATCGCAGGCGGGGCGAAATTGGACACGTCAAAGCACCGTGTCGCCTCCATCGAACTGTTTCCGAAAAATCCCGTGGTACAGAATATCGGGGGACGCCAGCAGTTCCGTGTCATGGCTCATTATGCTGATGGCAGAACCCGCGATGTCACCCTGGAGTCCTTTATCGAATCGGGCAACGCCGACGTCGCCGGTCACGATGACTTCGGGCTCATCAGCACCTCCCGCCGGGGGGAGGCCCCGATCCTCGCGCGCTACGAAGGGGCCTACGCCGCCACCACGCTGACCGTGATGGGTGATCGCGACGCCTTCACCTGGAAAGAGCCCGAAACCTGGGGCGAGATCGACAAACTCGTCGCGTCGAAATGGAACCGGATGAAAATCGAGCCAAGTGCCCTCTGCACCGATGAGGAATTTGTGCGCCGTATCCATCTTGACCTCACCGGCCTTCCTCCCCGTGCCGAAAAAGTGAAAGCGTTTGTCGCCGACAAACGCCCTGCCCGCGAGAAGCGCGACGCGCTCGTCGATGAATTGCTGAAATCTTCGGAGTACACCGACTATTGGACCAACAAATGGAGCGACATGCTTCAGGTGAATTCCAAATTCCTCGGCGACGAAGGGTCCCGCCTCTTCCGCGACTGGATTCGCAATGAGATCGCGACAAATACCCCCTACGACAAGTTCGCCTACAAGATTCTCACGGCGACCGGCTCGAACAAAGAGAACCCGGCAGCATCCTATTTCAAGATCCTCCGTGAGCCCGCCGAGATGATGGAAAACACGACCCATCTTTTTCTTGCGACCCGTTTCAACTGCAACAAATGCCACGATCACCCCTTCGAGAAATGGACTCAGGATCAATACTACGAGACGGCTGCTTTCTTTGCCCAAACCACACTCGCCCGTGATCCAAAAAATGCGCCCGGGCAGAATATCGGCGGCTCCGCTGTCGAAGGGGCCAAACCCCTCTATGAGCTAGTCACCGACAAGTCCGAGGGCGAGCTCAAACACGACCGCACCGGCGTGTTGCAAGCTCCCGCCTTCCCTTACGAAAATGCGCTCGCCAAGGTGGCCTTCACCGATCCGAAGAAACCGACCCGCCGCGAGCAACTCGGCGCCTGGGTTACCAGTCCGGAAAACCCCTATTTTGCCGCAAGTTACGCAAACCGCGTCTGGGGCTACCTCCTCGGTACCGGGATCATTGAACCTCTCGACGACATCCGTGCCGGCAACCCGCCGAGCAATCCCCAGTTGCTCGATCATCTCGCCGCGAGCTTTGTGAAATCGGGCTTTAATATCCGCGCCCTCACGGCTGAGATCTGCAAGTCACGCACCTATCAGCTCTCGATCCAGACCAACGAGTGGAATGAGACCGATGAAGTCAACTTTTCCCACGGCGAAGCCCGGCGCCTCCCCGCCGAGGTGCTCTACGATTCCGTTTACTTCGTGACCGGGGCGATCCCCGACATCCCGGGTGCCGGAAAGGGAGTCCGCGCGAGCCAGCTCTCCGACGCCAAACTCGATCTCAAGAGCGGCTTCCTCGCGAACCTCGGACGTCCCGCCCGCGAAAGCGCCTGCGAGTGCGAAAGATCTGACGATCTACAGATGAGCGCCGTCATGGCGTTTTTGTCAGGACCCGCCATCGCGGATGCTCTGAGCGCTCCCGAGAGCGAACTCGCCACCCTCGTGGCGGCGCAGCCGGATGACCGTAAACTCGTCGAGGACATTTATTATCGCGTCCTCGCCCGCGCTCCGGCTTCCGGCGAAATCGACGCGGCCCTCGGGGTGATGGCGGACATTGAGTCCGATCATCAGATCCTCACCGCGAAGCTGGCGAAAGCGGAAGCGGACTGGATCCCCGTTCGCAGCGGCCGTGAGATCGAACGCTACAAACACATCCGTCAGGCCGAAGTCGATCTTAAAAAATATCTGCCCGAGGCCGCAGCGAAGAAGACTAAGGCGGAAGCCGATCAGAAAGCCCGCCTTGCCGCTGCACAAAAGGCAATCACCGATTTCGATGCCACAGTGCCCGCAAAACTCGCCGCCTGGGAAAAGACCCTGACATTGGCCAATTTCTGGAGTCCGTGGAATCTCCTCACCCCGGCCACTGCCGAGGCTGACAAGAAGAGTGAAATGAAGCTCACCACCGAAGCCGACGGAAGCATCCTCGCAAGTGGCGCACCGAAGGCTGTGGTCTACACCGTGACCATTCCTGTGAAAGCCGCCGGTCAGATCTCCGGTCTCATGATCGAGGCACTCACCGATGAACGGCTTCCCGGATACGGACCCGGGCTCAACGTGAACGGCAATTTTGTCGTCAGCGAATTCGACGTCGATTTTGTTCCCACCGGCGGCGATCCGAAGAAGCCAAGCGTAGTCAATTTTGTCGATGCGAAGGTTGATCATATCCAGCAGGGTTTTGATGTGAAAAAGACCTTCGACGGCAAATCTGACCGGTCCGTTCAGGGATGGGGCATCGGCGGCAACGAACGCAAGCCGAACTGGGCGCGCTACCAAATCGACAAGCCATTGGTCGTAGATGAAAAGGGCGGCACGCTCACCGTGAAGATTCACTGCCAGTACAACGGCGGCGAATACCCGCTCGGAAAATTCCGCCTCTGGTCGACCAGCTCCCCTACCCCGCTCGAACTGGGCCTGCCAAAAGACGTTGCTACCGTTCTCCAAGTGGCACCCACTGTCCGCAGCAAAGAGCAGCAGGCAGTGCTGTCGACCTTCTTCCAAAGCCGGGACAAAGACAGACATGGTCTCGTTTTCGCCGCCCTCAATGAGAAAAAGCCGCTCCCCGCCGACGCGCAGTTGCTCGCCTTCGAAGCTGCCCTCAAAACCGCCTCGGAGCCCATTCGTGAAGACTCCAAGCTGACCGAACTTCGCCAGAACATGGATTATTCAACCCGCCAATCCGCCGACCGCCGCCTCACCGCCGCTCAGGATCTCACCTGGGCCCTTGTCAACAGCCCCTCGTTTTTGTTTAACAGATAGAAGAAGCTTTTTAGCTGGTAGCTGTTTTGCTATTTAGCTAGTTCAGCCCCCATTCCCCCATAACAACCAAGCTAAACGGCCAAACAGCTAATAGCTAAACAGCTAGACCACCATGATCAGACTCCCCGGAGAAATCGCCAAAGACCTCTGTGACTCCCACCTCAAACCCGGACGTCGCGACTTTCTTCGCATCGGCGGAGCGGGGATGCTGGGAATGTCCCTAAACAATATCCTCGCCGTTCAAAATGCGAGTGCCGCCTCAGATCTCGTCGGTCGGCCCGGCTGGGGCAAAGCGAAATCGGTCATCATGATCTACCTTCAGGGTGGACCGAGTCACCTCGATCTTTTCGATCCGAAACCCGATGCACCCGACAATGTCCGTTCCATCTTCAAGCCGATCAACACTAAGACGGATGGCCTCCAATATACGGAACTGCTGCCAAAGCTCGCAAACGTAACTGACAAGTTCACCACGGTGCGCTCGATGAGCTACACACCGAACGGACTCTTCAACCACACCGCTGCGATCTACCAGATCATGACGGGTTACACCACCGACAAGGTCAGTCCCTCCGGGCAACTCGAACCGCCGTCGCCCAAAGACTTCCCGAACTTCGGATCAAACATCATCCGCCTCAAACCGACCGACGAGCCCATGCTGCCCTTCGTCGTGATGCCCCGCCCACTTCAGGAGTCGAACGTTATCAACAAAGGCGGCACCGCCGGCTTTCTCGGCAAGGCCTACGATCCCTATTACCTCTTCCCCGACGGGGATGACATGGACATGAACAAAATGACCCAAATCCGGGTCGACGACTTGCAACTCAGGC
>JAGNMT010000216.1 GCA_017991025.1 Verrucomicrobiales bacterium | reverse complement strand
AAGTTCTTTTGAACACATCCCATTGAGGGAAAATGCAACTTTTTTTCACAAACCGCCCAATTTCTTTGACATGTGCCATTATTTGCCTATAAAAATGACATTGTTATTCCAATTTAACGGAATTGAATGGCCAGACCAAAGAACACAACCGAGACCGTCCAGATCACACTCTCCACCACACAACAGGTGAAAGAGTTGCTCGAAGAGCTGTCGAAGTCGGGTTTCTACGGAAAAAACGCTGCTGAGACCGCTCACGTTCTTCTCAAGGAAAAGATCCGTGATCTGCAACGCGACGGCCAGGCACCGGCCCCCCGGTATGCTCCGATCCCGTTAGACTGACAGAGTCCATCCTCAACTAGCTCACCACCCCACTCGACGATCATGTATCTCCCCAATCCCGCTTCGAACGACAGCTCTCACGCCCTCACTTTACTCACCGCTGCCTCGGTATCACCCGACAAAGTTTGTAACGACGACCCAGAGACGCGGGAAGCCTTCGATCAGAGTCTGAGAGCCCTTGCGGAAGATATCATCAAATACCATCCCGGCCTCGCGCACCTCCTCATCGGGATGAGCAAAGCCCCCTGCCCTATCGTTCACGGACAGAATTAGGGCGCAGCGCCAGATTCCTTATCGTAGCTCAGCCGGAACGGCGGGATCTTCTTCTCTCGCGCTAACTTCGCCAGAGTTCGCATTATTCTTGGCAAACCCGTCGTCGGGGGTATCATCGGTATTGATTTCATACTTGATCCCTCCATGGACACACAGGATTTCGACAAAATCTTCCTCGAACTGAGGAATTCGCCTCCTTCCGCCCCCGCCCGACTCGCCGGAAATGTTATTTCGAAGCTCGGCCCGCCTGCGGAAAGTCTTCGAACCCTCTTCCTCACCGGAGTCCTCGCCTGTCTCACTGGCATCGTGGTCTCAGCGGTCATCAGCCTCGGAGTGGTTCGTGAAAAGCCCGGAACGGCACCTCCCGAACTGACGCTGTTTTCCAAAGGGATCGGCCCCCTTGCTTCTCTCTGAGGTCTCCGGTCTGCTGCGATGAATCATCGACTCAAACCGGTCTGCTGGACGGTTGCCGCGATTGCGCTCTCGGCACTGACCTCTTTTCTTGTGGCTCGGGCCGCCGGACGAACGACGAGCCACTCCCATAGCGCTGCCACCGGAAACGAAGGGGGCACCTTTCACGACTGGCTCCACTCCCAGCTCAAAATCACGGCCGAACAGGAATCACTCCTCGCTCCGATCGAGGCGGACTACGGGGGCAGGAGAACCGCTCTCCTTCGTCGCATCCAAAACGGGGGACAGGGCCTCTCGGCGGCACTCGGTGAAAATCCCGTGGAACCTACCGGGATCGAGGCAGCGCTCACAGAAATCCATTCCGCCCAGGGCGAATTGCAGCGCCTTACCATTGAGCATTTTTTGAAAATGAAGGAACACCTTTCCCCTGATCAATCCGACCGACTCCTCCAATGGACCAGGGAAAGCATCACCCATGATGGCAGCCGCTGAGTCAACACCCCTGCTCCCCGAGTGGCTCAGCGCTTGTCTTCCAGCCAGCGCGATGGAGACCGATGCCGCCCCCCCTCAACCGCGCGAGGTGATGGTTGAAAACCTTGTCGAACTATCCCGCTCGGGTTGCCACGAATCGTATCGCCGACTCGTCGAGATTTACCAGGACCGGATTTTTCGTTTCTGTCTCGGCTGGGTAGGCAATGTTGAAGATGCTGAAGAGATCAGTCAGGATACTTTTGTGAAAGCGTATTCCGCACTTCCTCGCTATCGCTCCACCGACCATTTCCGTGCCTGGCTCTACCGGATCGCCCGAAATCAGTGCCACGATCACTACCGCAGCCGCCGATCCCGGGAGGCCAGTCGTAACCGCCCCCTCCTCCCCGGAGACAGCGAGGCCCTCGTTTCCGCGGACCACCCCCCGGATGAAGGTGCCGCCCGTTCCGAGGACTTGCGGCGACTGGAGGAGCGAATCGCCCAACTCCCGGTCAGTCTCCGGGAAGTGATCATCCTGTGCGGTATCGAAGGCATGACCTACGACGAATGTGCCTCGATTCTCGCTTGCTCGCGCCGTTCTATCGAGGGCACACTCTATCGTGCCCGGATCCAGCTGTCGGATTGGGCCGGAAAGAAAAATCCGGGCTCGTGTAAATAGTTTGTGGGTTCTTGCGGTCGATTTCGTTAGGCGAAGGTAGCCCCTCGAGTCGCAGGCCGGTAACCCGCAACCGGAAGCGATTGGGAGGGCGTCCCACACGACACACCCACTTCCCGATGCCTAATTTCTCCGACCGATCGGCAATTGCCGCTGCCCTTGCCATTCTATCCGTCCTTCCCCTATCCGGGCTCCGTGCCCAGGAAGTCGTCGCCGGGGCCGCAACTGCCCCAACTGCCCCAGTCGAAGAAGTCGGCGAACTTCCCGCCGTTGTAGTCGAATCCGCTCCGGCCCCCGTAATCAACGACCGGGTCCCCACCCCCGTCCGGAGCGAGAGCACGGCCGCGGTTTTCGACACGATCGAAGTGCCGGGCAAGGACCAGAGCCTCCTCGGCATCGCGGGATCCGCGTCGATGGGTCGGGCTAGTGCCGAAGAACTGGGGGACCGTCCCTTCCTCCGCCGCGGCGAGCTTCTTGAGGTCGTACCCGGCATGATCATCACGCAGCACAGCGGCGGGGGCAAAGCGAACCAGTATTTCGTCCGCGGCTTCAACCTCGACCACGGCACCGACTTCGCCATCTTCGCCGACGCCATGCCCGTGAACAACCGCAGCCATGGACACGGCCAGGGCTACGCCGATATCAACTTTCTCATCCCCGAACTCGTCGAGACCCTCGACTACACCAAAGGTCCCTACTTCGCCGACCTCGGGGACTTCTCCACGGCGGGATCGGCGAAATTCGGCCTCTACGACATCATTCCACATGGTACCGCCTCGATCAGTGGTGGGCAGGACGATTACTTCCGCTTCCTCTTCATGGACAGCGCTGTGCTTGGCAACGGCACCCTGAGCACGGCCTTCGAATACAACTACTACGACGGCCCCTGGGTGCTTGAGGATGATTTCGAAAAATTCAACGGCTTCGTGAAGTACTACTGGGAGGCCGGGGTGAACCGCTACTCGATCACCGGCATGGCCTACCAGGGGCAATGGGCCGCAACCGATCAGATCCCGTCGCGGCTTGTCGACGCCGGTGTTATTGATCGCCTGGGTTTCGTCGATCCCACCGTGGGCGGCGACTCGGACCGCTACAGCCTTTCCTTTGACTGGATTCACGAAGGTGATCACTCCACTACCGAAATCAACGCCTACGTCGGCCACTACGCTCTCAATCTCTTTTCGAACTTCACCTACTTCCTCAACGATCCTTTAAACGGCGACCAGTTCAATCAGGTCGACAATCGCAATTTTGCGGGACTCAGAATCACCGACACGCGCGACAATGAACTCTTCGGACGTGAGGGCGAGTTCACCGTCGGATTCCAGTCGCACCACGACTTCATCGACGAAGTCGGTCTCCACAACACCTCGGCCCGAACCCGTATTAACACGGTCCGCTCCGACGAGGTCTACGAGGCGAATTACTCCACCTTTGCGACCCAGAAACTTATCTTGAACGATTGGTTCAAGATCAACACAGGGGTTCGTGCTGACCTCTTTCATTTTGACGTCACCTCGCTCTCGGGAGTTCCCGCAAATTCGGGCAGCGACAACGCCGTCATGGTGAGCCCCAAGTTCGGTGCAGTCCTCGGCCCGTGGAATGACACCGAACTCTTTTTCAACTGGGGCGGCGGTTTCCACAGCAATGACGCGCGAGGCGTCATCACGGTCGACCCGGCAACAGGACTGACCGCTGACCCGCTCGTGCGCCAATGGGGTACCGAGGTCGGGGCCCGGACCGAACTGGTGGAGAATGTCACCTCCTCTGTCTCACTCTGGCACCTTGAGAGTCAATCCGAGCTGCTCTACGTAGGCGACGCCGGAACGAACGAACCCGGCCCCGCGACGGAGCGCTACGGCATCGAATGGGCGGTCTACTGGAATCCGAATGACTGGCTTAGAATCGACAGCGAACTCGCTGTCTCCGAGGCCCACTTCCGCAACGAGCCCGTTGATCGCTCCGTCGAAAACGCCGTTCCCCTCGCCTTTTCGGGCGGTATCACCGCCGGCAGGGCCACCGGTCCCTACGGATCCCTTCGCGCCCGTTATTTCAGCGAACGGCCGCTCACTGCCGACGAGAGCGTCATGTCGCGCGAATCGCTCGTCTTCAACGCACGGGCCGGATTTCGTCAGGAAAAATGGGACGTCTATGTGGAGTTGCTCAATCTATTCGACTCCAACGCGAACGACATCGAGTACTTCTACGAATCGCGCCTGCCCGGCGAACCGGCCGGTGGTATCGCCGACACCCATTACCACCCCATGGAACCCTTTACGGTCCGGACAGGCGTGGCGGTGCATTGGTAAAGGCTCGTCTGAAGAGTGCTCGATACTGGATTTGAACCAGTGACTCCCTGCGTGTGAAGCAGGTGCTCTACCCCTGAGCTAACCGAGCGTTCAGAGAACCCGATTGTAGTCCGGCAGGAGGGTCGTCGCAAGTCTTTCGTCCGCGAAATTATAAATATAAAAATTCCTTTAAAATATGGAAATTATTTGATTTACGGAACTAAAGCGGCGACATTTTGGCTTCATGCGTTCCATCAAACCATCACTGGGGTTTATGCTCCTGGTCGGCAGTCTAGTGACTGCCGCTCTGGGAGCAGCTCTGGGCCTCGGGATTTCCTATCTCCAGGAGCTCCAGCTGGAACGCAGGGAGATCATGTCGGACTTTTCGACTAAAACCGCTGCGTTTTCCCAGAAACTCACCCCCGAGAGTATCGCGAGTTTTGCCATGGCGGGAGACGAAACGCCCGATGCGATCAAAGTTTTCCTTCACCGGCTGAACTTCACCAACTCTGAAACACCGGAGTCGCAACTCACCATCTTTCGCAAAACTGAGGGCACTCCGCCAGTGACGGTCATTAGCGATCACTCCGCCTCAACCTTCCCGGAAGTCGCCGAAGACATTCCGCTAAACGCGCTAGTAGCGGAGGCTGTCGCACAAAACCAGACAGTCATCACAGGCTTTTCGAAAGACTTCAAAACCCTCTCCGGTGCCTCCAATGGCATTCGTGCAATTCTGGGATCAGGGACATCGCAAACGCTGCGAGCGGCTTTCCCTGTTCAGATTGGCGGCGAGTCATTCTTTGTCGTCTCTCAGGCGAGGGTAAGTCCCTCCCTTCTTGGTTTCACGAGAGTGATGGAATTGCGTCACTTCCTGCCCCTGATCGGCATTATTCCTCTCTTTGCGTCGCTCATTTTTATGGGATCCTGGTTCACACAACGCCTCCAAGGCCTCGCACAGGGCATGAATACGGTGACCGAAGGTCGCTACGACTTCCGGCTAAAGGAAGCGGGGCCGCCCGAGATTGAGAAGATTCACGCCTGTTTCAACGCTATGGCGGAGAGACTGCGCAAGACCACTGACCAATTTCACCACTCTATTAAAGAAATCCAGGTCGCCAAACAGCAGGCGGAAGTAGCGCAGGACGCGAAGTCGGACTTCCTCGCAAACATGAGCCACGAAATTCGCACCCCGATGAACGGCATCATCGGAACCACGAGCCTGCTCATGGAAACGCCGCTCACCAGTGAGCAGAAAGAACTGGTCCAGATCATGAAAACGAGCGGACAGTCCCTCGTCCATCTCATTAACGACGTCCTCGATTTCTCGAAGCTGGAATCCGATAAAATGGAACTCGAGCACGAGCCGGTCGATCTCGTCACACTCATTGAGGAGACCATCGAGATGTTTGCCTACTATGCGGCAGAGAGCCAGCTCGAACTCATCTACTTCGTCGATAAGCGCATTCCGAATTTTATCTATGCGGATCGCGAGAGGCTCAAGCAGGTACTGGTGAACCTCATCGGCAACGCCCTGAAATTCACAAACATCGGCGAGATCGTGGTCATGGTGAGGCTGCACACCCGGGAAACAAAATCCGGGAGCGAGTCACTCATCCGCGTCACCGTCAAGGACACCGGGATCGGGATCGCGCCGGAACATCATGAGAGAATCTTCGAGGCCTTCACCCAGGCCGATGCCTCAACCACACGGAAGTTCGGCGGCACCGGTCTCGGTCTCGCGATCAGTCGCAAACTTTGTAATATCTTCGGCGGGGCGCTCGGAGTTCACAGCGAACTGGGGAAAGGTTCCGAATTCTTCTTCGACATCCCCTTCCGGGAAGTGCCACAACAGGGCGCGATCAAACCCCAGCACCAACTTGAGAACCAACGGCCGCTTCACGGCAAGTCCTGCGTCATCCTGACCCGCAATTTTGCCCTGAGCTCGCTCATTCAGACCTACTGCGAAAACTGGCAGATGAGAACCCATCTCGCCTCGAGCCTCGATGCTTCCGTGGCCTCAAAAATTGTCGAGTTTAACCCCGATA
>JAGNMT010000215.1 GCA_017991025.1 Verrucomicrobiales bacterium | reverse complement strand
CCCTTGAGGACGAGGAATTGATCGACGAGAGTACGATCGAGGAACTCGAAAACAAGATCGAGGAACTCCGCGAACAACCCGAAGAGGAATGGTTCAGCCATTCGAGCCTCGAGGCGACCGATACGCTGGTCGATTCCCTCGGAAAACAGCTTCGTGATCTCGCTTCGGAAATGGCGACCCTGGATCGCAATATCTCGGCGTTGAAAGGATTCTCGACCGAGATGAGCGAGGCCGCCAAGCAGCAGCGGATGCAGGAGCTCGAAGAGGCTCTGGAAGCCCTTGAGGGCAACGGACTCGCCGTCAATGAGGCTCTTCTCAAGCAACTCAAGCAGATCGATCCCTCCCAGTTGGGCAAGGAAACCATGGGCGGTCTATCGGCGGAACAGATGAAGGCGCTGCAGGCACAGCTCCAGAAAGGATCGGGAGCACTGGGTTCTCTGGAAGGCCTGCCGTCCATGGCTGACGATCCTTCGCTCCAGGCGCTCGGTTTGGGTGAAGGGGAGGGCATGCAGCCCGGGAAGGGCGGCATCGATCGGGGGCGTGGTGATGCGCCGCTCTTTTTCGGAGACAAGGAGGACAATCTCGGCACCTCCAGGATCGAGCAGGTCACCAACGAGGATTTTTCAAAAGCCACCATCGGCGAAGTCCTCGGCCTCGGAGAAACCGAGCGGGAGCTGGATAAAACCGCCGTCGGTCTCCGCGCCGGCGGGGCGGTCGTCTCGACCGGTCAGGGCGGTGACGCCGTTTCCCGCGAGACCCTGCGCCCCGACGAGCAGGCGGTGCTGAAGCGGTATTTTAAGTAAATCGAACGCCCCTTATCGAGGTGTTCCTTACGCGCCATGCACCGCCAGCCCCTCCTTGATCTTCTTGACCGTTATCTCCTGCGCTATCCGGCAGAGGGTGATACGACCCTGCGATTCCGGGACTTTGTCGTGCAAAACCCGCAGTGCTTCGAGCGTAGTCTGAAAGAAGGCCATGTCACCGGATCGGCCTGGATTCTCGATGCGACGGGGGAGAAAACGCTGCTCACTCACCACCGCAAACTCAATCTCTGGCTGCAACCGGGAGGACACGCCGACGGGAACAGCGACGTCCTCGCCGTGGCGATGCAGGAATGCCGCGAAGAGACCGGCTTGTCTTCGTTCACCGCCATCAGCACCGAGATCTTCGACCTCGACATCCATGGCATCCCGGCGAGGAAAGAGGACCCGTCCCACTATCATTACGACGTGCGTTTCCTGATCCGGGACTACGGAGGCGAAGCCTTTGTGGTTTCCGAAGAGTCCCACGACCTCGCCTGGGTGCCGCTGGAGCGACTGGAGGACTACACCACCGAATGGTCCATGCGCCGGATGCGGGATAAGGCGCTGAGGCAGAGGTGAGAGGGTCATTTACTACGGCGCTGATCTTACCCTCTTGAGTCGGTGAGTTGACCCTGTTTGATCGGGGGCGATGGTTCGCTGTTCAAAAATGCCGCCACGAACGTAACTGCTTCTGTCACGGACGGGACAGGTTCACAATTCCACCCGGTCGATTTCGCGGGTGGCTATTCTACCCCCGAGCCGCGACCTCTTTCCCGTTACCTGTGACCCGTGACTCCACCCCCTCACTTCCTGATCGCATACAGCACATTATCAGTCCGGATGTAAAGCGTCTGGTTCGCCGGCACGATCGAGGCGCGGATGTTCACGCTCTGATCGGAACCGAAGGTCGTTGTATTGAGCAATTCCCCACCCTTGACGCCGGCGCTGTAGACAAAGACTTCGCCGAGGTGGCTCATCAGGTAGATCTTTCCATCAACGCCGGTTGGTGAGGATTCGAGTTTTGTTTTGGCATCAATCGCCTTGCTCCAGACGATACTTCCGGAGACGGGGTGGATGCAGTTGATGAATTTGTTCCGGTCATTGAGGACATAGAAATAGCCGTCGTAAAAGAGAGGCGTTGGCACGTCCGAGGTGAACTCTTTGCCCTCGCTGACCCACAATTTCGAAGTGTCGGGCAAGACGTCATTCCCACCCGCTTTGATCCCGTAGACCGGGGCTCCTTTCGGCGCACAAACCAGAAAAACACCCTGACCGTAGACGGGCGAAGGGACAAGACGCCAGTGACCGATTTTTTCAGGGTTGTAGGTCGCCCAGCGCCAGAGCTCCTTGCCCGTCGCGGGATCGTGACCGGTGAGGGCGTCGCCCCCCGAGATGACGATTTCGGGGCGCCCCTCATGGAGCACTGGGATAGGGGTGGAAAAGGCTTCCTTGGACTCCTGCACGGCGTCGGAGGGTCTCACGTGCTTCCATTTCGTCTCTCCTGTGGCCGGGTCCATCGCGAGGAGATAGGACTCAATCGGACCGCCGGTGCGGCCGCGACCGTTTACGGGGACATCGCGCTGCAGCACTTGCAGATAGAGCAGGCCGTCATACAGCTGCGGCGAGCTGGAAAAAGTCCACTGGAAGGCAAAGTCGCCGTAGTCTTCCTCGATATTGCGGTGCCAGAGGGCTTTGCCGTCAAAGTCATAAGCGGCGAGGTCGCCGTTGCCGCTGAAGAACCAGACGGTCTTTCCGTCCGTGACCGCCGAGCTGCCGGCGAAGGTGCTGCGCTCGTCGATTCGCACCCCTTTTCCAAAGGGCACGGACCAGACGATCTCGCCGTTCTTCGCGCTGATCCGCATGCCCACGACGGCGTCCGCCTTTTCATCGACTGCAGTCAGAAAAACCGCATCCTCCCAGACCACCGGAGTGGAGGCCCCTTCGCCGGGGAGTTGGGTTTGCCAGGCGACCCCATCGGTTTTCGAGAAGACGGCCGGAAAGCCTTTTTCCTGAGAGGAGCCATTAAAATAGAGCCCCCGCCAGTTCGGCCAGTTTTCTGCGTTTGCCTCGGAGAAAAAAGTGAGTCCAAGGAGTCCGATGATGAGGGGAAAAACGAGTCGTTGCATGGTAAGTAGGGTGACTAAAACACGCCGCAAGCTTGGCTAGCGCGGCGCGATCTGTCAAGGTGCCGGATTGGCGTGCATCAGTGACCGCATTGCCGCGTAAAGGCCCGTCCAATTCTTTTTATTTTCTTTTCGACATATCGCAAGCCTGCCCCGACCCTTCCAACTCATTTTTGGCGTTCTTCCTATCATTCGAGTAGTCTGACATTTGATTTTGATTTATGAAAACATCCCCAACAACCCTGCCGGACGGGTTTAGCCTGTTTGTCGAAGCACTTTTAAAGGAAGTCGGCACGGTCGAAGGCTTTCTGGAGCCGAATGAAATGCGTTTTCTGGCCTTGCTGGCGGCCTGTCCCACTGCGGCGGGGGAAATTTTAGAGATCGGAAGTTTTAAAGGGAAATCCGCGATCATTCTGGCGAAATCGGCTGCGTTGTCGGGTAAGACCATCGTTCACGCGGTTGATCCCATGACCGCGCCTTGCGAAACTGATCCCGATTTGCACGGAGCGGATTCGTCCTTTCCCGATTTCCAGAAAAATATCAGGGAGCACGGGGTTGAGGACCTGATTGAGTTTCACCAGAAATATTCCTTTGAACTGGCGGGTAGTTGGAACACCCCGCTTCGCTTCTTGTGGATTGACGGAGATCATACCTACAAGGGAACCAAGCTCGATTTTGACGGGTTTGCCCCTCATTTGTCGGATGGCGCGATTGTCGCAATACACGATGTCCTGCATGGATTTGAGGGCGGGGTGCGCGTCTTCATGGAAGATATTCTCTTATCGCCGCATTTCGGTGCCTGCGGATTTGTCGGTTCGATCGCCTGGGCTCAATTTCACCGGGACGAATCGGCCGGTTGGAAGTTTCGCGAGGAAAAACTCAAATTGTATAAACAGCTGAGCCGCCTGATCCCGTTTATCGTCTTCAAAAAGGATCTGGTTGGTCTTGATAAGAAACGATACAAATTTTTCCGCTCACGAGTTCCTCACGGCGCGGTTAACCCTTCAGCATGGCTTGAACAAGTGAGCAGGCAGTGAGAGTAAGGGAAGAAAAGAGGTAGGTGAGGCGACATTCAATAGCCCCTCAGCGCCCCCCCTGAACCAACATTTCCCTTATCCGTTTTTCGAGTGTGCGGTAGCCAAAGTGATCTGCCGCGATCTTGAAATTTTTCTCTGCGGAATCACGAAACGTTTCGGGTGCCTCAAGCGTCTTTCTCACTTGCTCCACCAATTCCTCTGTGACCTCACCATCCATGACCACGAGATCAAGATCGCAGCCTTCGATGTCGTCCTTGAAAACGGAGTAACGGTTTACAAGAACGGGTTTTTTGAAATAGATCGCTTCAAGGAGTGCATTGCCGAAGCCTTCATAAAGGCTGGGGAAGGTTACGAAGTCGGCCACGGAATAGAGGTCCTCGAGTGTTACGGTTTCATCGCCGATTGTCGATGGCGTATCGGAAGCCCCGTTTGAGAGGAAGCGGAGGTCAACTCCTTTCTCTGCAGCGAGCGCGGCGAGTTGAATTTGGTAATCGAGGCCCTCATCGCCCGCCTCGTGAGAGACGAGGAGTTTGTTGCGTTTGTCGCCTAGTCGATGAACGAGGTCAATGGCGTGCTCAATTCCCTTGCGCGGCACGACCCGCGTCGGCTGGAGGATGAGACGGTCCCCTTCCTCCAGTCCGAGCGAGGTCATGATCTCCGTGCGATGGCGACCCGGCGCAGGAACCGGCTTTTCAAAATTCATCACGTTCGGGACGAGGGTCGTCGGGATCCCGAAGCGGATTTTCATCTCCCGCGCGGCGGCGGAATTGATGACGGCATGAACGATACCCGGAATCTGCGGAGGGAAGGCGCGGTTGAGATAGGGCTGCACGGCTCTGCCGGAAAAGCGATCGCGTTCCCAGTAAAAATCGTGATGATGCGCGAAAGTCGGGATGCCGGTCGCTTCGATGAAATCGGAAATGGCGAGCCCGAGGGGGAGATTCATGGGAATCGTGATCGCGTTTTCGGGAATGAGGGCGTCGATGGAAAAGTGATCACAAAACTGATCAATTGAAGCGTGGAGCCGCCCCCGGAGCCTGGCGATCATATCAGACGTCCCGGGCGGAAAGCGATCGCAGTTCCAGATGACGGCACTGATCGCTTTAATGTCAGGATGATCAAAATGCGCCTCGGGGACTACGAAGGAGGATTCGGGCGGGTGATCGCTCAGGCCGCAGAACCAGAAAGTCTTGTGCCCGCTGCGTTCGAGAACTTCGGCCCATTTACGGGACTCCAGGGAGACACCGTCGGTTCCTGAGAAGCGGGTGGAAACAAATCCAAAATTCATCTTTAGCTGAGTAGTGACGCGGCCGTGTCTTCCCGGGCCATCATTCCACTGATTGCATGCCGCGGGATGTTTTCACGGACTTTTCACGGACGATTCATCAGCATTTCACTGGAGCGATGGAGGTTCTATCGATGAATGCCCCGACTTTTATCCCCGCCACCGGACGAATTGAAGTCTGCGAACTGATCTGGTTCGTCCGACAACAGGCTTGCGCCTGCCTTTTCGGTTTCCTCCTCCTCGCCGGTCTGATGCTGACCCGTTCCTGGGCGTTTGAGAGTTCCCTGGCGCGCGCGGACTTTCTTTTTCTTTATGCATTGGGGCTCCAGATCGCTCTCATTGCCTTCCGCTTTGAGCACCGCGACGAGATCATGGTCATCTGTGCCTTTCATCTCCTCGCGACGCTGATGGAGTGGTTCAAAACGTCACCTGCGATCGGGTCATGGCAGTATCCCGATGAAGGGGCGATCTTCCGGGTCTACCAGGTGCCCCTCTTTGCCGGATTTCTCTACAGCTCCGTCGGTAGCTACATCGCGCGAGCCTGGCGGCTCTTCGACTTTCGCTTTGAGAATTATCCACCGGTTTGGTTGACGGTGATTCTTGCGGTTGGTGCCTACGCAAATTTTTTCACCCATCACTTCGTGAATGATATCAGGATTCCGCTGATCCTTGTCTCGATCGCGATGTTTGTCCGTTGTCGGGTGATTTTTTGTACTGGAAATGAGTACCGATCCATGTCGCTGCTGGCCGGACTCATGATGGTGGCACTTATGATATGGATTGCAGAAAACGCCGGAACCTTTGCCCGAGCCTGGGTTTATCCATCTCAGGAGGCGGGGTGGAGGCCGGTTTCGCTACACAAGTTCTGGGCTTGGTACCTGCTCATGATCCTAAGCTTTGTCCTCGTTTCGCTGGTGAATTTCAGAAAGAAGGAAAACGCCGGTAAAAAGAGGGGCGTTTGGGGCGCGGGCATCCTGTAACGAAGCGGGCAGCAGGATTTCTCAGGGATTCCTCAGTACGAAGACTCTAAATGGGCTTCGGCACTTAATGTTCTATGGTGGCCCCTTGCCTTTAGGACTTGTATCACTGCTCCCGTTGCCGGTCGGCGCGCCAGGCTGAGGGGGGAAAGTTTTTCCGGAATTGCCTCTTCGTTTGGGACGCTTTCCCTTGAACACTTTTTCGATTTGTCCCGGGGAGAGTTTGGCAAGCGTCTTGATCAGGGACGCGACATAGGCTGCATAGCCTTCAGGGGGATATCC
>JAGNMT010000214.1 GCA_017991025.1 Verrucomicrobiales bacterium | reverse complement strand
CTGTGCCAGTCAAGAGCGAGATCCTCGGTAAAACCTCGGGACGCTACGAGCCCTGCATCAAGCAGATTTTCATCGAGAAAAGTGCGGATATCACGGACCCCATGGACTTTGAGCGCAAGCTCTATATCATCCGCCGTCGTGTCGCCTACTGGATCCGCAACAATGAGATGCCGAACAATTTTAAGGATGTTCACGGAAACAACTCCAACTCCTTCCCGGGCGGTTCCTACGTATACATCACCAATCTCTCGGCCCGGACGATGGTTTACAAAGGCATGTTAACGCCCTGCCAGCTCTCGGAGTATTTCCCGGACTTTCACGACCCCGATTTCGAATCGGCACTTGCCTTAATGCATACCCGGTTTTCGACGAATACCTTTCCGAGCTGGTCGCGCGCCCATCCCAATCGTTTTATCGCCCACAACGGCGAGATCAATACGGTCATGGGGAATGCCAATTTCATGAAAGCCCGTCAGGCGCTCTGTCAGAGCGACAAATACGGCGACGAGATCGCGCGCGTTTTCCCCGTCATCAATGAGGATGGATCGGACTCCGCCCGCTTTGATAATGCCCTCGAGTTCATGCACTTCGGTGGTTACGACCTCGTCCATGCGATGATGATGATGATTCCCGAGCCCTGGGAGCGCCACACCATGATGGAAGCGGACAAGACCGCTTTTTACGAGTTCCATGCTTGCATGATGGAGCCCTGGGACGGCCCCGCTTCGATTACTTTCTCAGATGGCCAGCAGATCGGTGCCGTTCTCGACCGCAATGGTCTCCGCCCGAGCCGTTATTATGTCACCGAGGACGACCTTGTCATCATGGCATCCGAAGTGGGCGTGATTCCCGATCTCGATCCCCTTACCGTCGTCGAAAAAGGCCGCCTGCGTCCGGGGCGCATGTTCCTCGTGGACATGAAGGAGGGCCGCATCGTGCCTGACGAAGAGGTCAAAAAACGTGTCTATTCCGCGAAGCCCTACCGCCAGTGGCTCGAAGAGAACCGCGTTTTCCTCAAAGATCTTCCCGAAGCGAAGGCGCCGAAAGCTGTCGAAGTCGATCGTGTTCTGGAGCGCCAGCTGGCTTTCGGCTACACCTACGAGGACATCCGCATGCTTCTCGGGCCAACCGCCACCACTGGCGTGCAGCCGATAGCCTCGATGGGTAATGATACCCCGCTCGCGGTACTCTCGGAAAAGCCGAAGCACCTCTATCAATATTTTAAACAGATTTTCGCGCAGGTCACCAACCCGGCGCTTGACTGTATCCGTGAGGAGTTGGTCACCGCAACGGAGACATTCCTGGGCTCCGAAGGCAATCTCCTCGAGCCCGGGCCGAAGAGCTGCCGCATGATCCGGCTCGATCACCCGCTGCTCGACAACAAACAGCTCGCAAAACTCCGCGAAGTGAACCTTGACGGCTTCAGGGCCACTACCCTTGACGCGCTTTTCCCTGCGGATCAGGGTGGTGAAGGGCTCGAAGAGGCCTTTGACCGGCTCTGCACCTCCGCCGATCAGGCGATTAAGGACGGCTACAACCTTCTCATTTTGTCAGATCGCAACATTGATGCGAAAAACGCGGCCATGCCGACCCTGCTTGTCATGGGCGGATTACATCACCACCTCGTGCGGTCGGGAACCCGCACCCTTGTTTCCATCATTCTCGAAACCGGGGAGGCCCGTGAGGTCCACCACTTCTCGACGCTCATTGGCTATGGAGCGGACGCCATTAATCCCTACATGGCCTTCGATTCCATCGCGCAGATGATCACCGACGAAATGATCGACATCGGATTCGACAAAGCGGTCTACAATTTCCTGAAGGGTTCCATTAAGGGCGTCGTGAAGACCATGGCAAAAATGGGGATTTCGACCGTCGCCTCCTACCGCGGGGCGCAGATTTTTGAGACGATCGGTCTCAGCACGGATCTCGTGAATAAATTCTTCTGCGGCACTTCGAGCCGTTGTGAAGGGTCCGACCTCGATCAGGTGGCTGAAGAAGCGCTCATCCGCCATCGAGCCGCGTTCCCCGACCGTCACATCGATGCCGAGGATCGCGCCCTCGATTCAGGTGGGGTCTATCAATGGCGCAGCGACGGCGAATTCCATCTTTTCAATCCGGAAACGATCCACCTGCTCCAGAAAGCGGTCCGCACCGGGAGTTACGAGGTCTATAAGCAGTATGCGAAAAAGATCAATAACCAGAGCGAGAATCTCTCGACCCTGCGTGGCTTGATGAAATTCCGCAGCAACCGTCCCGCCGTGCCGATCGAGGAGGTCGAGTCTGTCGAGGCGATCACAAAACGCTTCAAAACCGGGGCGATGTCCTACGGCTCAATTTCACAAGAAGCCCACGAAACCCTCGCCATCGCGATGAACCGTCTAGGCGGCAAGTCGAACACCGGCGAGGGCGGCGAGGACCCCGAACGCTTTAAGGTCATGGCCAATGGCGACAGCAAACGCTCCGCGATCAAGCAGGTCGCTTCGGGGCGCTTCGGTGTCACAAGCGAATACCTTGTCAATGCGGACGAAATCCAGATCAAGATTTCGCAGGGTGCCAAGCCCGGTGAAGGAGGGGAACTCCCCGGCTCCAAGGTCTACCCCTGGATCGCCAAGGTGCGTCATTCCACTCCCGGAGTCGGACTCGTCTCCCCTCCGCCGCACCACGATATTTATTCGATTGAGGATCTCGCCGAGCTCATTCACGATCTGAAGAATGCCAACCCCCGTGCCCGCATCAACGTGAAGCTTGTCGCGGAAGTCGGCGTCGGCACCATCGCCGCCGGAGTCGCGAAGGCCCATGCGGATGTGATCCTCATAGCCGGGCATGACGGCGGCACCGGCGCATCCCCGACCTCTTCGATTTTCAACGCCGGGGCTCCGTGGGAACTTGGCCTTGCCGAAACCAACCAGATCCTCCTTCTCAACGATCTGCGCAGCCGCGTCGTCCTCGAAACCGACGGCCAGCTCAAAACAGGACGCGACGTGGCCATTGCCGCCCTCCTTGGTGCCGAGGAATACGGTTTTGCGACCGCACCGCTCATTTCCGTGGGCTGTCTCATGATGCGCGTCTGTCAGAAAAACACCTGCCCGGTCGGTGTCGCCACACAGGATCCCACTCTTCGGAAGAACTTCACCGGCAAACCCGAACACGTCGTCAACTTCATGACCTTTATCGCCATGGAGATGCGCGAGATCATGGCTGAGTGCGGATTCCGGACGATCAATGAAATGGTCGGCCACGTCGAGTGCCTCGACACCAACGAGGCGACAAGTCACTGGAAGGCGAAAGGGGTCGATCTCACGACCATATTCCACAAGCCTGATGTGGGAGATGATGTGGGTGCCTATTGCCAGAAAGAGCAGGACCACGGCCTCGCCGCCGCACTCGACAACACCCACCTTCTCAAGCTGTGCGAGCCCGCCATCAAGCGCGGAGAGAAAGTGCGCATCGAGCTGCCTATCATTAACATCAACCGCGTCGTCGGTACCATCACCGGTAGCGAAGTGACCCGTCATCACGGCGGTGGCGGGCTTCCCGAAGACACCATCTATCTCAAATTCAAAGGCAGCGCCGGGCAATCCCTTGCCGCGTTCACACCTCCGGGCATGACCTTCGAACTCGAAGGGGACGCCAACGACTACGTCGGCAAAGGTCTCTCCGGCGGCAAGATCATCATCTACCCTCCCGCCGGATCGAAGTTCAAGGCCGAGGAGAACATCCTCATTGGCAACGTCGCCTTCTATGGCGCGACCTTGGGCGAAGCCTACATCAACGGCATCGCCGGCGAACGTTTCTGCGTTCGCAACTCCGGCGTGAAGACCGTCGTCGAAGGGGTGGGTGACCATGGCTGCGAGTACATGACGGGCGGCCAAGTCATCGTCCTCGGTGAAACCGGGCGCAACTTTGCCGCAGGCATGTCCGGAGGGGTGGCCTATGTCTACGATATCGACGGCCAGTTCGAAAAGCGCCTCAACCGCGAGATGGTGAACCTTTATCGCCTCATCGAATGCACCGACGCCGACATCTCCACGGTGAAGGGAGAAATCGAGAAGCACATCGCGCTGACCGGATCCGCCCGCGGCAAAGACATCCTCGCAAACTGGGACGCCGAACTGCCGAAGTTCTTCAAAGTCTTCCCGCGTGACTACGAGCGCATGCTCGAATGTTTCCGCAAGGTCGAAGAACAGGGCCTCTCCGGCGACGAAGCGGCCATGGCCGCCTTCGAGGAAAACATGAAGGACCTCTCCCGCATCGGTGGCAACTGATCGAAGGCCGCGTAACATCTCAAATTTCAGATCTCAACTTTCAAATCTCTAGTCTCATGGGCAAACCTACCGGATTCATGGAAATCGATCGCAAGACCGATTCCGAAATCGACCCGATCGAACGTCTCAAAACCTGGAAAGAATTCAAAATCCATGGCGATGATAAAGAGCGTCGCGCCCAGGGCGCGCGCTGCATGGACTGCGGCACTCCCTTCTGTCACACCGGCCATATTGTTTCCGGCATGGCGAGCGGTTGTCCTGTCAACAACCTCATCCCCGAATGGAACGATCTCGTCTTTCGCGGTCGCTGGAAGGAAGCCCTCGAACGTCTCCACAAAACAAACAACTTTCCCGAATTCACCGGCCGTGTCTGCCCGGCTCCCTGCGAGGGCTCCTGCGTCCTCGGGGTCATCGAGCCGCCCGTGACGATCAAAAACAACGAGTGCGCCATCATCGACAAAGGCTGGGAGGAAGGCTGGGTCGTGCCCCGCATCCCCGCGATTCGCACCGGGAAGAAAGTCGCCGTGGTCGGATCCGGTCCCGCCGGTCTCGCCTGTGCCGATCAGCTCAATCAGGCCGGTCACAGCGTCACCGTGTTTGAACGGGCCGACCGCATCGGCGGACTGCTAATGTACGGCATCCCCAACATGAAGCTCGATAAAGAGGAAGTCGTGCAGCGCCGTGTCGACCTCATGGCGGCGGAGGGCATCGTCTTCAAGACCGGCGTTTCCATTGGAACTGACACGACCTGGACCGCCGAAAAACTCCGCAAAGATTTTGACGCCATCGTCCTCTGCTGCGGGGCGACGCTCGGTCGCGACCTCCCCGTCGAGAATCGCGACGCCACGGGTGTCCACCTCGCGATGGAGTTCCTCACCGCGAACACCAGCTACCAGCTCGATCATCACTTTGACGGCACTAATCCCGCCCTCAACGCCACCGGCAAAGACGTCGTTGTCATCGGCGGTGGCGACACCGGCACCGACTGTGTCGGCACCAGCCTGCGCCACGGTTGCAAGAGCGTCATCCAGCTCGAAATCATGCCGCAGCCGCCGATGGAGCGCGCCGCGAACAATCCCTGGCCCGAATGGCCAAAGGTTTACAAGATGGACTACGGTCAGGAGGAAGCAGCCGCCCTGCAGGGGCAGGATCCCCGTCAATACCTCGTATCGACAAAACGTTTCATTAAAGATGACGCCGGAAACCTCTCCGGTCTTGAGATCTGCAACATCGAGTGGGTCAATGACGGCGGCCGTTTCTCTCCGAAGGAAGTTGAAGGCACCGCCCGCATCATCCCGGCCCAGCTTGCCCTCCTCGCGATGGGCTTCATGGGACCCGAACAGACCATCGTTGAGCAGTTCGCCCTCGAGACCGATCCCCGTTCCAACGTCAAAGCCGAACACGGGAAATTCACCACCAGCATCGATGGCATTTTTGCCGCCGGTGACATGCGCCGTGGTCAGTCCCTCGTCGTCTGGGCCATCAACGAAGGCCGCGGGGCTGCTCGCGAATGTGACCGCTTCCTCATGGGCGTGACGCATTTGCCTTGAGACAAGTCGATCGTCAGCGGTTGATTGGTGAGCGGAGCCAAGTCTCGTTTCAAGGAGCGGGGTCGCCCCCGGCCCCGACGAAGGACGAGTGAGGTCTATACGTGTCCGAGGTCAGAAACAACTCATGACTCGGGAAGGCCCCTCCCTTCAACCTGTCCGGTCAATCCTTAAATCGCTCGGTCCATGCAGATCTTGCCAGTCCGCGCCTTTTATTTGCCCCGCTCCTGTTTTACGTCTTGTGCGGGCGCGCAGTCGAAGGATCGCCCCCGGCACGCGGAGCCAAGCCTTTGATGTTCGATCCGGAAGAAGGAGTTATGAGGTTCGCGAGAATCTCAGGTGGGCTTGTTCTCCAGTCATTCAGCGCTTGCGTTTGCCACCTGCTGTAAGCACCATTTGAGCGTCAACCGGGTCTACCGTGCAGGCACACTACCCGTTTCTCTTTATACCCCATCAAAACCTTTCAAATCACTGATGAACTCCACTCTTAAATACGTTCCCAGCCTTAAAACTCTTTACTGGGTGGAACCTGCGATCCGAAAGTCATTCACCGTGATGATAATGGGGCTGATGCTGGCTGTCGGTATCTGGTGGGTGATAAAGCCCTTCCCAAATGCGGTACCGCCCGTCAGTCCCTCAATGGAGGCCCTCTATGCGCCCTGGATCTCAGCGGGGGGAATCGTCCTGGCTGCTCTCGCCGGGAT
>JAGNMT010000213.1 GCA_017991025.1 Verrucomicrobiales bacterium | reverse complement strand
CACACATCCAGTCGTCTGGTTTCTCTTCCCGTGGGACAACGGCCCCTGGATTGTCTTCGCCGTGCTTTCGGAGACATTTGCCTTTGTCACAGAGGCCTGGTTGGGTTCTCTCGCCGGGGTTGAGAAACCCTGGCTCTGGTCCCTGCTCGCCAACGCTTCGAGTGTGTGTGCCGGACTTGTTGTTCAGGGGGTCTGGTCGGGGTTTTGAGCGACTGGAGGATCAAAATTGTTTTTCATGCCCTTGTCTTTCGCAATCCACTTTTCCGGGAAATTGTCGCCTCATGCGACCGCAAAAATGCTCTTTCGTTCTTCATTGCTGAGGTAGCATCCCGGATCGGAACCCCACAGGTCCCCGCCGCTGGCGAAGGCGGCTCGGGTGCGAAAGCCGCCACCGCAAATGCCGAACCATTGGCAGTCCGCGCATGGTCCGCTGAGGCGTGACTGCCGCTCGCTTGAGGAAAGTCGGCCTATGGAACGAATCGACTCCAGCATCGGAGCGGATTCGGGATTGCCTCCCTCCCAGATCCTGGAAAAGGGCATCCGCTTCACGTTTCCGAGAGTGACGCTCTGCCAGAACTGATCGGGGTGGACGTCGCCCTGGGTGTCGATGTTCGCGATCCCGCGGCCAGAGCTGTTGGCCCCTCCGCCGTTCCAGGCGAGGAGACGCCGGGCCTCCTCGAGGTTGGGGTGTTGCTCCCGCTCCATTCGCACGAGGAGATAGGCTCCGTCGGCAGGCTGCGTCACCGTGAGCAATTCCCGATCGATGCCTTGTGCATGCCAGTCTTCGACCCGGGCAATGAGCGTGTCGATGGCACCCCGGGCTTCGTCGGCTCCGAGAACCTGCAATTCGCTGCCTCGGCCGACGGGAACGAGGTGGTAGAAACAGACTCGCTGGATTTCCTGTTCTTCGATGAAGTCAAGGATGCGGTCGATGTTCTCGACATTGTGCCGGGTCAGGGTGAGGCGCAGGCCGGTCTTCTGTCCGACCGCGTGGCAATTTTTGAACCCGCGGACCGCAGCATCGAAGGCACCTTCCTTGCGTCGGAATTCGTCGTGGATTCGCCCGATGCCGTCGAGGGAGATGCCGACGTAGGCGATATTCGCGGACTTGAGAAGCGCGGCCTTCTCCTCGGTGATGAGGGTGCCGTTTGTTGAGATCGTCAGCTTCAAGCCCGCGTGCGATGCGTTCTCGACGAGGTCGAAGAAACGGGGATGGATCATCGGCTCGCCTCCTGAAAGCAGGAGAGAGGGCACGCCGTAGGCACCGAGATCCGCGACAACCGCCTCCATCTCCTCCCAGGTCAACTCGTCGGGATACCTTGCGGCGTTGGAGTCCGAATAACAGTGGATGCAGCGGAGGTTGCAGGTGCGGGTAATGTTCCAGACCGTGATTGGCTTGCGGTCATTGGCTTTTAGCCGGGCGTCGGTCCCGTGTCCGTAGCGGAGTCCGTCCGCTGGCTGTGCTGTTCCGGTCCAGAGTTTGGTGAGATTGATCATGGGAGAAATAGGGTAGAGAAGAGGGACGGTCTAGATTGGGTATCGTCGAAGTCGGTCGATCATCCTGCGAGCACGGGTTGGTAGAGACAGGAGGGATCGGCGGCGAAGGGATCCCCGGTAACCCCGTAGGCGCGGGCTCGCGAACCGCCGCAAACGCTTCGGAATTCGCAGCGCCCGCACTTTCCGCCGAGGGCATCGTTGTCGCGCAGCGAGACGAAGAGGGGATGATGCCGGTAGATTTCGGCGGGATGCGTCGATTTGACATTGCCACAAACGATGGGGAGAAATCCGCTCGGCGAAACTTCGCCGGTGTGGGAGATGAACATCACGCCGCGCCCGTCACGGATCCCCGGAGGCGAGCTGAGCCCGGGCCTCGGTCGCGAGGCTCCGCCGCCCCGTTGCTGGATGAGGACCCGGCGAAAGTGATGTCCCTCGGTCGTCTTCACCGCGAAGGGTGCTTTGCCGACGAGTCCGGCCATGTCCTCGAAGATCCGTTCGATCTCCGCCGGATCGGGCAGGGACTCCAGGCCTGCCCTACCGGTTGGGACGAGGAGGAAGACGCTCCACATCGCCGGCTTGAGCACGAACATGAGCCGTTTGAAGGCTTCGTATTCCGCGACGTTACCCCGGGTAAGGGTGGTGTTGATTTGGAGGCTCAGACCCGCCTCGTGAGCGCGTCGCACTGCCTCGATCGTCCGGTCGAAGGTGCCTGAAACCCCGCGGAAGGCGTCGTGAGTCTCTCGCGAGGCACCGTCGAGGCTCAGAGACAGGCGCTGCACTCCCGCATCCTTGAGTTCCGAGAAATCGGTTCGAAGAAGCCGGGGCGTCGCCGAGGGACTCAAACTGACGTGCAGGCCTGCATTGCTGGCTGCCCTGACTAGATCGATCGCGTCTCTGCGCATCAGAGGATCGCCCCCGGTGAGAATAAGCATAGGCGGTTCCCACTCGGCCAGTTGTTCGATGAGACTTAGGGAGTCGGTTGGGTCGAGCTCCCCGGGATGCCGGCGCGGCTGGGCTTCGGCCCGGCAATGGCTGCACGCCAGCGCGCAGGCCCGGGTGATCTCCCAGAAGACAAGGAAGGGCCGATCATCGAAATCATACCCTTCCGTAACAGGGATGCCTTCTGGTCGGGAAAACGGAGACGCGTGCATGACGGGATAATTGAAGAACACTTTCTCCTGATTTGCTCCGCCTCCTTTGCGTAGTGGTCCGCATCGATTGCTGTGATGGCACGTGGAGAAGAGTCACGGAAGCATACCCGACATGGCTAAATCATTTTAGGAACGCGCATCAAGTGTTGGCGGTAATACCCCGCTCAATAGGTTCATGGGCTGGATTTCCGGTCCACGAGGTTCACGGACCAGACATCCCGCCCCGCCTCCCTCCGCTGTGCGCGGATTAGACATACGTTCTCCCCGGGTCAGGCGTAGTGGCGGGCGTGTCGCAGCAGGAGCGCCATCGTCTATAAACCCGATGGGAGACCCTCGGAAACTTCAATCGATTCGCGACTCCCGTAACTCGTTAACTCAAAAAGTGGAGGTGAGGGGAGTTGAACCCCTGTCCTAAAAGCCATCTAACCAAACCTCTACGTGCCTAGTCGGTCCTTTAATCTAGGAGGGGCGGCTTCGATCGACAGAATCCGTTCCCTCCGATTGCCCTGTAACCTCTCGTCTCCACCGCCGGACACCCGCGGCAAGACCAGTCTGCTAAATGGCGCGACTTGACTCAGCAGACGTCGGCCAAGTCGCGTGGCCGCTCAATTAGGCAGCCAGGGCAAGTTCAGGTTCGTTATTTGCATTTGTTTTTTAATCGGCTTTTTACGAGGCCAACCGATTAACCTCGACACGCAGCTTGGTCTTCAAACAATCAGTCGAAACCATTACACCCCCTTTTTGAGGAGATTTCCAAGGGGTAAACTACGGCTTGCTTATGAAAATGCAACTGCCGGGAACGGGGTGCCGGTCCCCGATTGGAACGTTAGAACATCAGTCCGTCGGTCGGCTCGGTGGTTGATTCGATTCGTTCGATGTTGATGAGCGGGACAATGGCCCCATCTTCGGTCGCATAGTGGAGTTTACCGTAAAGTTTGTACCAGCCCATCTCGACATATTTGGGAGGGGCTTTGCCGAAATCGACGGGAATGGATAGGGGCCGGGCGTCGGCAGCGCAGCATTCGATAAACAGCCGGAAAGCCTTGAGTCGGGATTTGTTCGGGTTATTGAGAGTTTCCTCCATGAGCTGGGCGGTCGCCTCTACCGGGATGCCCTCCATCACCTGCATCAGTTCTTTGTCTCCGGCCGTATAGAAAATTTGCGGCACATCGAGGAGGAAATTGCCTTCGCTGCTCTGGGGCACCATCTTCTTGAGATCTTCCATAGTGAAGGTTCCCCAGGAGGCGGCTGCCGGCTCTTCTTTCGAGGCGGCATCCGGTTTCGGAGGGGTGTCGGCGGCAGTGGGTTTGGCCGCTTCGATTCCTTCCCGGGTGTAGGGATTGCTCATTGCCCCGGCCTCAGCCACCTTCGCCGGGTCGGTAGGGTTGGCTTTCGCAATGCGCATTTGCATCATTTGCCTTTCGATCTTGCCCCATTTGGCCAGGTAGTCACCACTGAAGCTGTCCCGGGAATAACCTGTCGCGATGAGAAGGGGAAGGAGGAGCACCAGCAGCGAAAAAACGACGCCTGAGGTAGATTCGTCGTGGTCATGATAGACAAGGGCCGTCTTTTCGGGCGTATTTCCGTGGTCGTGGTCGCCATTTACGTGGTCGCAGGCTCCACCATCGTGGTGGTGATGGGCGTGATCACAGTCCGGACCGTGAACATGGGTGTGCTCGTGTTTGTGATCATGTTCGCAGGCTGCGCCGTGGTGGTGGTGCCCGTGGTCGTGGTCGCAGGCTTCTCCGTGCTCGTGATCGTGCGCATGATGTTCGTGATCACAGGCGTCGCCGTGGACATGATCGTGGGTGCACACTCCGGCATCGCGATGGCGGTTCAGGAAATTAAAGGCACCGAGGAGAAGGAATCCGATTCCCGAGACGAGCGCATAGACTCGAAAGCTGGGGTCGAGGTATTTCTCAACCCTCCCACTGGTGTAGAAATAGAGGAACATCCCTCCCCAAGTCATCAGGGTCAGGATGGAGAGCGCCTGGAGAAACTTTTTCATAGCCGGTTAAATACGATCAGAAGGTTTAGCGATCACTCAGAGACGGAGCCAGAGGTAGCTGAGGGTTCCAATGACGAAGAAAAGACAGATTGCAAGGATCAGGACAAAGCGCGATTTGAAAACGGAGAGATACATAAAGACCAGTTTCACATCCATCATCGGACCGAAGACGAGGAATGCGAGTTTGGCTGACTGCGGCACCGGGAAGTTCGCCGCGATGAATGCATCAGAGGTGCTGCACAGGCTGAGGACGAAAGCGAGCACCATCATGAGGCCGATCCCGGTGACTTCGTTCTGGTTAAAGAGCAGGATGACGTCTTCTGTCACGTAGGCTTTGAAGACGGCGGTGATGGCCACCCCGATGGTGAAATACATCGCCGTTTCCATGAAGTCGCGCATCGTCGTGCGCATCGCAAGGACGAGCCGGTTGGGTCCCGGTTCATCGTGAGTGTGCCCGGCAGGAACAGATTCGGATTCATCTGAATCATTGTCGAGGTGAAGAGGCACGACTCCGGGTTTGAGAATCGACCGGGAACGGAATTTCAAGACCACGAGGCCGACGGCGACCGTGACAAGGAAAGCAATGATGAGACGGCTTGCTGACATGAAGACGGGTCCGTAAGCCACTGCCGCCTCGGTTTCGCGAAGCGAGAACTGCCCCAGCGAGGTTGAAAAGGCCTTCATCGTACTGACGACGACGATGGGATTGATGATCGGAGCCGAGAGCATGTAGGTGATCGCGCACGAGACCGGCAGGCCTTTGCGGATGAGGCGGCGAATTACCGGGACAATGGCGCACTCGCAGACCGGAAAGATCGCCCCGAGGAGTCCGCTCAGGATCACGGCGAGGACCTTGTTTTTCGGAAGCCACCGGTCGATCAGGCCCGGAGGCAGGTAGGCGTCGATGAACCCTGAGATCAACGTTCCGAGGAGGATAAACGGTGCCCCCTCGAGAATGATGCTGAGGAAGAGAAGACAGAAATCGGAAAAAGGAGTGAGATTTGCGGGATCCATTCGAGGGGGTGCTTGCCGTGCGAAAGGTAAGACGTCCTCACGGGATTGCGCAAATGCGGAAATACGGGTTTTGACGACGTGGCGGGATTCCGTCGGTCCGGGCTTTGGATAGGCTCAGGGTGCTGGAATCGGCAATCCTGCCGCCCAGTGGATGGCGTTGCGCAAGAGAGTCCGAAAGGCGGGGATGCCAAAATCGTCCGGATGTCCGAGGGAAGTGTAAAAAATCCGAGATCCGCCGGGAGCGGTGTTGGTCCATGCGACGGGCTCGAACTGGTCAATGCCTTCTGCCCGCCCGGTCATGAGAATAGTGGTTCCTGCGGCAAGAGGGGTGTTTTGATAGAGTGAACCGAAGGTTTTGAACTCATTGCTTGAGATGCCGGCCATGACCGGATGGGTGTTTGATCCTTCCACGGCCTTGGCAAAGGTGGCGATTTCGTTGCCGAGGTGATTGGTGTAATTTCCTCCGAGGATCGAGGTGTCAAAATCGGGCCATTGCTCGAGGCCTTTGGGAGGGGCTTTGTCACGTAATTGAAAGGCGTGGCTTGCCGTACGGATCCCGACGAGAGGTTTTCCGCCGGCGAGGTGGGCACGGAAGAGATCGAGCTGGGACTTAGGCAAAGGGCGGCGGCGAACGGAGAGGAGGATGAGGTCGGCTTCGCTGATCACCTCCGCGCCGGGAAGATTGTTTGGATTTGCCGCATCTCCATAGACGATGCTGATTTTGAAAGCTCTGCCGAGTTCCTTTAAGCTAAACGGTAGGAGTGTCTCTTCGGTCTTGTATTCATCCTCGGCGGTAACGATGACGAGGTGTTTCCTGGTGTCGGCGGGGAAACGATACACGACTCCATCAC
>JAGNMT010000212.1 GCA_017991025.1 Verrucomicrobiales bacterium | reverse complement strand
GCTCAGCCTGCCTAAAATAGTTATTCAACCCGGAGCCTCCGCGTCCGTCAGTTTCGATATCTATCTGGGGCCGAAGGAATTTGCCCGTCTTAAGAAACTCGGTGACCGAAGTGATCGCGTCATGCACTATGATGAGGTGCCTATCTTCGGCTGGATTTTCGGCTGGGCGATCAAACCGCTCGCGTCCGTCCTCATTACCGGCCTCGTCATGCTCAAGGGTTGGGTCGGGGGCTTCGGGCTAGCGATTATCCTGATCACCATTCTCATCCGCCTCCTCATCTGGCCGGTCTACGCCAAGTCCGCACGCAGCATGAAGCGGATGTCGAAGCTGACCCCCTTGATGAAGGACATTAAGGAGAAATACAGCGATAACCCTCAGAAGATGAATGAGGAGACCATGAAGCTGTACAAAACCTACGGCATCAACCCCCTCGGCGGTTGCCTGCCCATGTTCATTCAGCTTCCGGTTTTCCTGGCCTTCTACCGTATGCTCTGGAGCGCCGTCGAATTGAGACACGAATCATTCCTCTGGGTCACCGATCTCGCGATGCCGGACACGCTCTTCACCATTCCGGGTTTGGATATCCCGATCCATCCTCTGCCCATCCTTATGGGCATCTCGAGTTTCATCCAGATCGCGATCACACCGAAAACCGGGGACAAAACGCAACAGATGATCTTCATGATGATGCCGATCATCTTCATCTTCATCTGTTACAACTTTGCGGCGGCCCTTTCACTCTACTGGACGGTTTCGAATACGTTCTCCATTCTTCAGACCTGGTTGATGAATAAACTGCCCGAGCCTGAACTGGTAAAAAAAGCCGGATCCGGAAAAAAAGGCTTCATGCAGCGCATGCAGGAGCAGGCCGAGGCGGCAAAGCAGGCCAGGGGCAACGCCCCGACGGGTCCCGGAAGCCGCACCAAAATGCCCGGCGAAAAAGGCGATCGTCACGAGAAGGGTAAGAAAAAACGCCGCTAAACCGGCCAAGGAAGCGGCTTTTGGTCGATTCCGATTAACAAAAAACTTGCTTTTCCTAAATTTTGGACTAAGCGCAAGGCTCGGCTTTTTTCTACTAAAGCCCGCCTGTGTTTTCCCCTGATTGACCTCCGATTCGAAGCCATGTCCGAAGACGCCTCCAATATCGTCGCGTTCCCCGGGAATGGCAGCCAGTCGAAAACCTCGTCACCAGGACAACGCTCCATCAATATGAGAAGTGACTTAGTCGTAGCGGCACAAAAAGTGATCCCTGAACCCCCCGTCCTGATCAATCTGGTCTCAACACGGGTAAAGCAGTTAAACATGGGGCGTACCCCTCTTGTCAAAACTGATCACCGCATGGGTGCCGCTGACATTGCTCTTACTGAGATCATTGAAGGCAAAATCGGTGTGGCGAGCAAAGACGCCGAGGTATAGTCCCTCCTCGCCTCCTGCAGTAAACAGGGTTTAGTCAGCGGCCTGACCCTGTCTCCCTGCGGATTGATTCGTTTGGCGTCGGTTTCTCTTCGCCCGTTCTTGAACTCTGTCGTATAGACTGGGTGGAATCATGTCGTTGTTCAGGATCAGTTCCGAATTCAAACCCCAGGGGGATCAGGAGCAGGCCATCGCCAAGCTCACCAAATCCCTTCTCGCCGGGAACGCGCACCAGACCCTTCTCGGGGTGACCGGGTCCGGGAAAACCTTTACCGTCGCGAATGTGATCGCCGCGCTCGGAAAGCCGACGCTGGTGATGTCACACAATAAGACCCTCGCTGCACAGCTTTACAGCGAATTGAAGAGCTTCTTCCCCGACAACGCCGTCGAATACTTTGTCTCCTACTTCGACTACTATCAGCCCGAGGCCTATATTCCCCGGACCGACACCTACATCGAAAAAGACTCGTCCATCAATGACGAGATCGAACGGCTCCGTCTCTCGACGATGAGTTCCCTTCTCATGAGGCAGGATGTCATCGTCGTGGCGAGTGTCTCCTGTATTTATGGCCTCGGCTCCCCGGACGATTACAAGGGCATGATGGTCCCGGTAAAAGTCGGACAGATCCTCGATCGCGACGAGTTCATCAAGAACCTCGTCAACATCCTCTACGAGCGGAATGACATCGATTTCATCCGTGGTCGCTTCCGGGTGCGCGGGGATGTGGTCGAGGTCTACCCGGCATACCTTGATGAGGAGGCGGTTCGCGTGGAGTTTTTCGGAGACGAGATCGAACGGGTGACGGCCTTTTCTCCGCTCACCGGCACCGCGAAGTCGAGACTCGATGATTTCACCTTCTACCCGGCGAAGCAGTTTGTGACGCCGAAGGAAAAGATGGCCGTCGCGATCCGGGAGATCAGGGCGGAGTTGAAAGAGCGTATCGAGTTTTTTGAAAAAAATCAGCAGTATCTCGAGGCCCAGCGCATCAAACAGCGTACCGAATATGACATCGAGATGATGCAGGAAATGGGATTCTGTCAGGGTATTGAAAATTATTCCCGCCACCTCACTTCGCGCCCGCCCGGCAGCAAACCGGGCACCCTCATCGACTTTTTTCCTGAAGGGTTTCTCACCGTGATCGACGAGTCGCATGTCAGCATTCCCCAGATCGGAGGCATGTACGAAGGCGACCGCTCGCGCAAACAGACTCTCGTGGACTTCGGGTTCCGGCTCCCCAGTGCTCTCGACAACCGTCCGCTCAAGTTTGATGAATACATGGCCGCAACTGGTCAGCGACTTTACGTGAGCGCGACTCCGGCGAAATTCGAAATCCAGAACTCGGTCGTCGGCAACACGGGTTTTATCGCGAAAGAGAAAAAGGGTATCGGCGGGGACGAATCCGTCCCGGCGCGACTCCCCCGCATCTCCGGCAGCAAGCAGCCGGTGAGTGCCTTCGATCCCGGGAAAAAGGGCGTCGATCTCATTGTCGAACAGATCATCCGCCCGACCGGCCTCATCGATCCCGTCATCACCCTGCGCCCCCTCAAGGGCCAGATCGACGAGACCATCGAACTCTGTCGCCAGCGGGTTGAGAAAGGCGAACGTATCCTCATCACGACCCTGACGAAACGCACCGCCGAGGACCTCACCGACTACCTGCGCAATGTCGGACTCAAAGTGCGTTACATCCATTCGGACGTCGACGCGATCGAGCGGGTCGAGATCCTGCGCAGTCTCCGCGCCGCCGAGTTCGATATCCTCATCGGCATCAACCTCCTTCGCGAAGGCCTCGATCTTCCCGAAGTCAGCCTCGTCTGCATCCTCGACGCGGATAAGGAGGGATTTCTCCGCAGTCAAACCGCGCTTATCCAGACCGTGGGACGCGCCGCCCGGCACATTAACGGAGAGGCCGTGCTCTTTGCCGATGTTGTCACCGATTCGATCCAGAGCCTGCTCTCGATCACCGAATACCGTCGTCGGGTTCAAACCGAGCACAACGAAAAACACGGCATCATCCCCCACACGGTCACTCGCAGTGATCAAGGCAGCCTGCGCATTTATCAGAAGGGTAAAGCGGTTGAGGATGCCCTCGTCGCAGAAGCCGGATCCGACGTGGACACCCTTGCGGTGATCCGCGAGCTGGAAGGCGAAATGCAGGAGGCGGCCGCAAGACTGGAGTTCGAACGCGCCGCCCTGATCCGGGACCAGATCAACAAACTGAAAAAAGACGCCGGAGAAACGCCCCTTACCGTGGTGCGGAAAAAGGTGAAGTATTGAGGCTATGAAACCGATCCGATGGGGAATCATAGGCGTGGGAAGATTCGGTTCCGTTCATGCCCGGGCGATTTCCGGCCTGTACGGCAGCGAACTCGTCGCCCTCGCGAACCGCAATCCGGAACGGCTCGCCCTGGCGAAAGCGGAGTTCGGTGTGGCTGATGGATACACGGACTATCACGACCTCCTCGCAGATCCTGACATTGATGTCGTCAGCATCACGACACACTGGAAGGACCATTACGAAATCGCCCTCGCCGCACTGGGGAGCGGTAAACACGTCTTTCTGGAAAAACCCATGGCGGCTTCAGCGGAAGAATGTCTTTCCCTCGTGAAAGCGGCGGAGTCTTCCAAAGGATACCTCATGGTCGGGCATATCTGTCGTTTTGATCCGCGTGTCACGCTCGCGAAGGAGGCCATCGCCTCCGGGAGAATCGGCCGAATCGTTTCGATGCACGCCCGGCGCAATCTTCCCAAAGCGCCGGGAAAGATACGCCTCGACAAAATCTCACCCCTGACCGGTGATGGTATTCACGACGTGGACCTCATGCTCTGGTTCACGGGACGGCAGCCGACGGAGGTCTATGGGCGCAATGTAAGGGTGGGGGATTTTGATTACCCCGATATCGGCTGGGCGATGCTGCATTTTGGCGAGGACGCCATTGGTGTCGTTGAGACGGTCTGGTGTCTGCCGGAGAATGTGCCGACAACGATTGACGCCCGTTTTGAAATCATCGGCACCGAAGGCATCCTCTCCATTGATGCCGCGCGCACCGGGTTGACCATTCTCGATGCAAACGGACCGAAGATGCCTGACACAGTCTACTGGCCCACCCAACACGGTCGACAAATCGGCGCGTTGTCAGTGGAGCTCGATTATTTTGCCAACTGCATCCGAAACGATATCGCTCCGACCGTGATTACTCCTCTTGAGGCTGCCCGTGCCTTTGCGGTGGTGGAGACGGCGGAGCAGTCTTCCGATGCACGGAAGCCGTTGCCGTTTGTGTTCGGGTGAGTTTTCGGGTATCACGGCGAGTGATCCGTAATACCCGTCAGGCTTCCGATCTTCCCTTCCTCGTTTCGCGATCGCGTGATGCCGCAACCTTGACTTAGGAGCCAATCATCACTCAAATCACCGCAATACGACATTCTCCGCCCACCCATGCAAACCCAACTCAAGATTAAACTCTCCGCCTTCATGTTCCTCCAGTATTTCATCTGGGGGTGCTGGTATGTCAGCATGGGGACCTACCTCGCGAACACGCTGAAGTTCGAGGGCGGGCAGATCGGGTTCGCCTACGGGGCCTTCGCGATCGGGGCGATGATCTCACCCTTTCTTGTGGGGCTGATCGCGGATCGCTTTTTCGCTTCGGAGAAACTACTCGCTGTCCTCGGCATCGCCGGGGGCGCGGTCCTCTTCGCCCTGCCGCAGTTCAAGACTTTCGGAAGCTTCTATCCGATGCTGATCCTCTACTGTGCCCTCTATGTGCCGACGCTGGCGCTCGGTAACTCGCTCTCGCTGACCCATCTCGCTAATGCGAAAGTGGACTTCCCCCGGGTGAAAATGCTCTCGGCGGTCGGATGGATCGCGGGGCTCGTCGCGCTGAATGCGGTCGATGGGGCGGAGTCTGCGATCCAGTTCTACCTCGCGGGCGGTGCTTCGATCCTCTTCGGTCTGTATTCGCTGATCCTGCCCCACACGCCGCCGACGAAGACGGGGGCGAATGTCAGGCTCTCGGAAATCCTTGGACTCGATGCACTCGGCCTGATGAAGAAGCCGTCCTTCGCCGTCTTCATCGTCTGCATGTTCCTCATCTGCATACCTCTCTATTTCTACTTCGTGAACCTCGGGCAATACCTGACCGAACTGAAGTGGGAGAACATGCTCGTGAAGACGTCCTACGCGCAGATCTCGGATGTCGTCTTTTTCCTCCTGCTGCCCTTCTTCTTGAGGCGTTTCGGATACAAGAAGACGATCTTCCTCGGCATCTCCTGCTGGGTGGTCCGCTACTTCGCCCTCTCGGGCAGTGTCGGGGCGGGCGAATGGACCACGGCCCTGATCTTCACCGCGATCCTTCTCCACGGGGCCTGCTACGACTTTCTCTTCATCGCGGGGCAGCTCTACGTTGACGACGAGGCCGGAGAGCGCACCCGGGGCGCGGCGCAGGGTTTCATCGCTTTCATTCTCTGGGGTGTGGGCAACTTCGTCGGCAGCACCCTCGCGGGGAAAGTGCAGGAGCATTACACGCTGGAGACGCCCGTCGACGGACTCTCCCACGACTGGGCCGCGATCTGGCAATTGCCGGCCTGGGGCGCACTTGGCGTGCTCGTGATCTTCCTGATCTTTTTCCGGGACCCGGTGAAAGCGAAAGCCTGACTCAGCGAGCACCTCAACGATGGTTTTTGTACCAGTCGTCCGCCGTCATGCTCGCGAGCATGGCGAGGCAGTACCGGTTCTTTGCCCGCGCCGCGAGGATCTTGCGGCTCTCGTGAAAACTGCCGAACTCGAGAATCTCGACCTCCACGAAGCGGGTCCCCCAGTTGTTCATACGCTCTTTCGTCGGGAAATAGAGATCAATGGTCTGCGTGCCGACGAGGGCGCTGCCGTAGTCATCCACGACGAAGAGGCGATTGTAGCCCTTGATCCTGAACTTTGTCCCCAGCGGAAAACGCGACCAGTCTGCGGCGACGGAGTGATATTCAGGCGTGTAATTGAGAACCGTGCCAAGCGCCGATTTATTCCCGTAGGGGAGGTGGTCGTCCTCGGTGTGCGTGTAGGCTGTCGTCCGGACGACGACACTGACGAGAGGCGAGGGCACGTCGTCAGCATGCC
>JAGNMT010000211.1 GCA_017991025.1 Verrucomicrobiales bacterium | reverse complement strand
CCTCGGTTCCCGCCGCATTTTTACAAGCCCGGCTGATGACCTCCCGCGCGTCACCACCGCCCTCGCGTCCATAACCCTCGAAAGCTGCCGCGAGCACCTCGAAGGTCTCTGGTCATCGGCAAACGAAACCCTCGTCCTCGTTTCCGGAAACGCCGTTATCGAAAACCCTCTCGCTACCATCGAAGCCGCTTACAAGGATAGTCAGTCAGTCGCCGTAACCGCACCCGAGGAGAAGTCGGTCGGGGAATTTGCTTATGATAAGCTCCCCGAACCTGGAAAAGTAGCGGAACGCAAGGAGATCGAGGATCTCGGTATCACCCAACTGCGCTTCGAGAACAACGTTCGTGTGAACCTCAAAGTTACGGACTTCGAAGACGAAACCGTCTATGTGAAAGCTCGAATCGGTTCAGGTCTCCTCACCGAGAATACACCGGGACTCTCGTTCTTTCTGGGGAGCACTTTCACCCAGGGAGGACTCGAAGCCCATAGCAACGACGACCTTCAGGTCCTTTTTGCAGGTAAATCGGTCGACGTCAATTTCAGTGTTGATGACGATGCATTCTCGCTCTCAGGTCAAACCACCCCGGATGCTCTCGGTGAGCAGCTCAAGCTGATGCGGGCGTTCATTACCAATCCCGGCTTCCGTGAGGAATCGGTAACGGAGTTCAAACGAGCCCTCGACTATCTCTATCAGCAGCTTGAGCGCACTCCGGGAGGATTTGCCCAGGACGCCGTTTCGGAATTCCTCCACTCCGGCGACTCCCGCTTCGGCTACCCACCGCGTGCGGCTGTCGAGGCACTCACCACGGAACAGGCCAAGGCCTGGCTCCTCCCTGAACTGGCCTCGGGCTACTGCGAGGTCACCCTTGTCGGAAGCTTCGACAAAGAGGCCGCCATAACCCTTCTTTCCGGAACCTTTGGCAATCTCAAGGAAAGGAGCACAAAAAAACCAGACCACTCTGCGGAGCGTCTGGTTAAATTCCCTGCCGGGACCACGCGTGAATTTCTTTTTGAATCAGAAATCCCGAAAGCAATGGTGGTCGTTCACTGGCCGACCGTGTCCATTTTCCAAATCGAGAAAACCCGCCGCCTCGGGATGCTGTCCGCGATTCTTGACGACCGTCTCCGCATTAAACTCCGTGAAGAACTCGGAGACGCCTACAGTCCTTTCGCCCACAACCTGCCGAGCGATACCTGGACCGATTACGGCTATCTCTTTGCCTCGGTGACTGTTGATCCCCCGCAATCCGAATCCGTCACGAAAGTGATATCGGAGATTGCTGCGGAACTCGCCACCGGCAAAAGCATCACCGCCGATGAACTGGATCGTGCCAAGAAACCTCAAGTAACTTCGATCGAAGAGATGCGGCGCACCAATCGTTACTGGCTCGGCAGCGTCCTCGAATCCTCACAGGAGTATCCGCAACGGATAGACTGGTCGCGCACGTTCGTCGATGACTATAAGAACATCACCGTCGAAGAAGTCAACGCCCTCGCCGCCGAGTTCCTGAAGGCGGCACCTCAGGTAGCCGTTGTCATCAAGCCGGGGAAAGCGGCGAAGTGACCGGTTGGGTTTTCTCCCAATGGAAGGTCCATTGGGAGAAGTAGTAGATCAGGAGAATACAGTTCAAAGTCTCCGAATCGAAAAAAGTGTTCGCAAAAAAGCCGGACACGAGGAAGGCGACAATCAGCGGAACAAAAATGAAGGCATAACGACTTCGAAGCGCTTCTCGCGTCCAGCATCCGCAAAATCCGAGGAAGGCAAGTCCGCCGAAGAGTCCGGTGGAGGCGAGCGCTTCGAAACAGTTATTGTGGGCGTGGCCTCTCATGTAACCTCCGTTATCGACGATACCGGGATCCGTGTCCATCCCGTAGCGCTCTTTCAACTCGACCGAGTGCACCTCGAAATTCCGGTAACCCAAGCCAAATACGGGACGCTCCACAAAACTCACTAAGGCCGTCTTCCAAAAACTAAAACGAACCGGGTCTTCGTAAATAAAATATCTAGGGCTCTTAAGATAGGCGATACCACCGCCCGCAACCCCGATAGCCAAAATTGCAAGGACGAGTTTGAAAGATCGCATCAATGCGAAGGCAACGAACCCACCGACCACGCCAAGCATCGCTCCCCGGGAGTCCGTCATATATTGGCACCAACCCGTGAGAAGTAACAAGGGAATCACCACCCACCAGGAGACACGCGTCATCGACTTCCAGAGTGATGGCACCCAGAAGAATACCGCAAGGGCAATGACAACAAATTGCATCGTATAGGAAAAATTAATAATTTGACCAAACAGCCCGGCAAAACGAGAAAAATCCGTGTTCGACGGGTTCAAATAATCTAGAAAGGGGTGCCTTCCGATCGTCCACGTGATGAACCCGACCCCGATAGACACCAGCATAGAAATCAACAGAGCAAGAACCAGCGCATCGCGACGCCAGGTCTTTATCATAACCGCTCTTGAAAGCGACGGGATCAGCAGTATAGCCGGAATAATGAGGTAATAACGGATTCGCTTTAAAAATTCGAGCGGGATTTCGATAGCTGACCAGTTCGCGAAAACCGAAACGGCAGAGAATCCCGCGAAGAGCACGAGTAGCAATCCGCTCACCGGCATCGCGTTCCATACGACGGGGTAATTGTTTCGGTCAAACAGCACCAGAATAAGACTGGCGATGACAATGATTTGTCCGGCGGCAATCAGCTTGTTACCCAGAAAAACGCCTAGAACGAGGCAAAACAGACCCGCCCCGAAAAGGCTGGAAATGCCAAACCATTCACGTCGGTTTTTAAAGTCCTCACTCCCGAAGAAATCTATCAATTCCTTTCTCATTTCGACGCTTTTTAAAACAACCGTGATCCCGGGATCAGAGAGTGAACGTAATCGCGAAGCCCTTCTTCATCGGCGTCGTCCATTAATTCAAAGAGCCTTCCTAAATCAACAGGTTCCATATCCGGATCACTATTCTTCTCGAGCACCCAGATACGGTCGAGATCAGTGCGCACGACACTTTCATCGTCGGTGAGCAATTCTTCGTATTCCTTTTCCCCCTTTTTCAATCCGGTGTAGAGAATCGGAATCTCGACATCGGGAATAAAACCCGATAATTCAATCATGCGTCGGGCCATCGTGTCGATTTTCACCGATTCGCCCATTTCGAGAACAAAGATCCGCCGGTCTTCATCAATCACGCCGGCAGCAAGGACTAACTCCACCGCCTCAGGAATGGTCATGAAAAAACGAGTCACGTCGCGGCTCGTCACGGTGACCGGTCCGCCCTTTGCAATCTGCTCGCGAAAAATGGGAATGACACTGCCGTTACTACCAAGGACATTTCCAAACCGCACCGCCTTGTAGGATGTTCCTGAAACGGGTCGTTCGATCAGCACTCGCTCCGCGAGTCGCTTACTCGCCCCCATCAGACTGGTTGGCCGCACTGCCTTATCCGTGGAAATAAGAACAAAGCTATCGACCCCCTCCTCCTCCGCCACACAGGCCGCGACGTGAGTTCCGATGACGTTGTTATGAATGCAGGTAACAGGATTCCGCTCCATGAGGTCGACATGCTTGTAAGCCGCCGCATGAAAGAAAATATCAATCCCTCTCGCCGCCCGAATCGCCTGTCGCAGATGTTCCGCGCTCCGCACGTCCCCGGCTCTGGCGATTACCTCGACGCCCGCCTCCTTTGCCTCCTGCGCAATCTCCCTCTCGACTGTAAAAAGGTGAAACTCACTCACCTCAAAAAGAACAATGACGGCCGGTCGATACTTAATGAGCTGACGACAGATTTCGGATCCGATACTGCCTCCGGCACCGGAAACCAGAATCCGCTTTCCGGAGATGGAACCCGCAATCGTCTCTGATGCATTTTCATAGGGAACCCGATAGAGAAGGTCCTCGATCGAAACCTTTCGAATCGCGCTCACATCGAGCTTCCCCGAAGCAATCTCGTCAATCGAGGGGATCACCCGATAATCACAAACAATCTGACGCGCAGACAACTCATCGATGACCCTTCGAATTCCGGCAGGCCCGGTTAATGGAGGCAGAAAGAGAAGAGTGGAAACACTTAACTCTTCGATCAGATCGCCAATCCGCTCGAGCCCTGCGTATATGCTTACTCCCCGAAGTTGCGAACCATGGTGCAGTTTGACGTCGGAAACGATCCCCACCACACTTCCTAATTGACTCGAATTCCTCTGCGCGGCCCGTAGCAGGGCATCCGCCTCCTCGGGGGCACCGATCAAGAGTACCCGACGCCCATCAGTTCCCCGATTCCTTCGTAAGGCTCCGGATTCCCGCAACAGCCTTACCGCTCCCCGACCGCCGATTTCCCAGGCAAGGAAAAGGAGAAAAACAATGATGAGAACCGAACGAGGAACTCCCTCAAACGTGAATCGGAAATAAGCAAAAATGACGGCCCCCGAGAGAATCGTTCCTGTCGCCAGCGCAATGGCTGTAATGACGCAATCCCGGAGGGTAAAGAATCTCCATAATCCACGGTAGAGTCCAAATGCTGCAATGCACAGCATAAAACTGACGATAACCAGAGGAAGGGTTTCCCAAAAGATCGAGATGTGTGCTTCCGGGATTTCAAAGTCAAAACGCAAAAAAAAGGCGAGCAGATAACAAACCGCTACGCCAACGAGATGAAAGCAGAACGCAAGGATGCGCCGCAACAGAAAATTGTTATGGAAGATTCTTCTTAGTATTTTCATCCCGATGGGAACACTTACCGACGGCACCCGCATCATTGACCCTGTCGCCCATGCCCGCCCCGCTGATGGTAAGCCAAATCAATCTCAGATCAAACGCGAAGGAACGGTTTGCCACATACTCCGCGTCACAATCCGCCAGCCTGATCGGATCCGACATGTCGATGCCTCGAACCTGACCCAGTCCGGTAATCCCGGGGCGAACCATAAAAACCCCCCGGCACCCCCTCTCCCGAATCAGCTCCGCTTGACCGGGAAGACAAGGTCTCGGACCAACAAGAGACATCTCACCCTTGAGCACATTCCACAACTGGGGTAGTTCATCGATTTTTGTTTTCCGGAGAATCCGCCCGATTCCGGTTATCGAGTCCGCACTGATCTCATGAGTCCCGGCCTGCCGCGTATTCACGGCCATGGTCCGGAGCTTATAGCAGAGAAACACCTTCCCATCTCTCCCGACGCGGGGCTGGCGAAAAATCGCCGGCCCGGAGGAAGTCAGACGTATGAGGGGAATAAGCACAACGAGAAGCGGAGCACTGAGGAGAAGCCCAAACGCTGAAGCAAGTTCATCGAAACATCTTTTCATTACCTCATCATCGTGAGCGCATCGCACTGTCTTTCCTTAAGAAAATTAATGTCGCCACCTCCAACGCTCTGATTGGAAGCATCAATCGTGAAGCGACAAATATTCATTTCCCCGATACCCCTGGACAACCGACTTTATCCCTGCCGAGCAATTTCAAAAGGTAGGCATTGAACAATTCCTCAACCACCTCCGATGAAAATTCCTTGTGCGCTCGCAATCGTGCCCGTTCAGCCATTTCGGTCCGCATTTCAAAAGAGCTTATCAACTGCCGGAGACAGCGACATAAATCGGCACGATTCCCAACCTCATGGAGCAGTCCGGTCTCCCCATCCACGACTGCGTCACTTATTCCGTAGATGCGAGAGGCCACCGCAGTAATTCCAGCTGATGCCGCTTCTATGAGGACAGAGCCGAAACCCTCCCGGTGACTGGGAAGACAAAAAATATCGGCCGCCGCCATATATTTCTCGACCTCCTTGGAGTAACCAACTACCCGAAGACCAGGCTCTTCTACCTCTGCAAGTAGATTCTCTTCATCAGGTCCCACCAGGACGAGCGAAAGATCCGGAAATTCTTCACGCAATACACGAAACGCCAGAAGTAACTCGGGAACTCCTTTCTCCCGTTTCATCCGTCCGACGTAAAGCAAACAGGGCGACTCCTGACTGATACCGAGGTCATGACGGGTAGAACTTCGAACAGCAGCACTGGGACGGAAACGGGAAGTATCAACGCCGGAGATTGATCCGCTGCCCAGCACCGTGATTCGTGAAGACGAAACCACTTTGTTCTGAATCAGAAACTCCCGTTGCGAAGCACTATCAGCCAGAAGATGCGTAGCGCAGCCTGCGATAAAACCATCCATAAGCTTTAACACGAATCGGCTCAGCCCGGATTTAGTTGCCCACACCTGCCCCGTAAACCAATGAATCCTGACCCTCCTCCCCGTGAATCTAGCCGCCAGCATTCCCAGCAGTCCCGCTTTTGGCGTCAGCGTGATGACAGCATCAAATTGCTGTTTTCGATATAACGAAATCAAATTAAACAGCGCCAGCATATCATGGACCGGTGATACTTTTCTCCGGATTTCAACATCAATCACGATCACCTCTTTACCAAGATCGAGATCGACAAGAACATCTGACTCGTTCCTGTTAACACAAACCGCAACCGATGCCTCACGAAGTGAACGCCGGATATGACCAGGGAGAAAGGCACGCAACGC
>JAGNMT010000009.1:7570-24758 GCA_017991025.1 Verrucomicrobiales bacterium | reverse complement strand
CTCTGTCACCGTGCCGCCTGGGGGCATGCATGAGCTGACTACGACGATCAGAGTGGAGAGACTGGGGGAGTCAGGCTCACTTCATTGCCTGGATCGCGGCGAGTGAGGCTTTCATCCCGGCGATTTTTGTCTGGATCTCTTCGCGGCTTTGCAGCTCTGCGGGCAGTTTTTCGACTAGTGCTAAGGCTTGCTCAAGGTAGAAAATCGCGAGGGTCCGCGAGGTCGCGATTTTGAGATCGAGGCACTTCGCCGCATAGGCATAAGCTTCGGTGAGGGTGAATTTGGACTCGGCATCGTAGGGACGGAGCCGGGTTGCTTCTTCGCGGATGTTAATCTCCTCCCGGAAAAGGATGAGGGCAGCCTCGGGTTGTTTCTGATCGAGCTGTATCAGGCCAAGGAATCGCAGCGCCGTAAGATAGGCGAGGTCAGCTTCTTCCGCGAGGCTGGGTGGTGCCGTCGCCAGTGATTTGGCGAGGACCATGAGATCCTGATAAGTGGAGGAAGCGGAGGCTATCTCACCCGAGGTGTATTCGATCTCGCCGAGGAGGAGAAGGACCCGGACCGCCTCAATGGCGTAGCCGGGGACATCCGATGGCTTACCGTCTTCGATCCGTCGATTGAGGATGGAAAGGATTTCATTGAGTGTTCCGATCGCCGATTTGGTATCCTTGACCAGAGAGTGAACCCGGCTCAGCGCTTTGTAGGTGGCGGCGAGTTCCTTTACCTGCTGGAGAGAGAAAAGCCCGTTTTCTCCGCTCACCTGACTCCGCCATTCCAATGCCGCCGAGTAGGCGGCGACCGCGTTTTTGTAGTCGCTTTGTAGCTCGTGAATCTTGCCAATCTCCATGAGGTCCCGGGAGGCAAGGAGTGCGAAGTCATCGGGAGAGTTTGGATCCTCGGCGAGCTCGGACCGGATCTCATAGGCACTCGTGTAGTTCTTCAGCGCCTCGTCGAAGTCCCCCCGTTCAAAAGCCTGGCGGCCCCTGAGTGAGGCGGTCTGGGCGGAGAAGCGCAAAATTCGCGTCGAGGTGACACGGTCTTTGGACCGGTTCTCAAGGAAGGTCTCGGAATTCTCGGAAACAATAGAATAGAGACGCTCGGCACCGGCACCGGAGATGTCCCCTTTGTTCAGTTCGCTCACGAAGAGCAACATCATGTCGACGGCGGCTCCGGCGCTCTTTTCGGACTCGGCAGAGGCCTGCATCGCGGCATCAGTGGCCCGTTTCGCTTTGCGGGCCTGGATGAAGGCAAAACCCGATGCCCAGAGGGCAACAACAAGAAGAATGGCGAAGATGGTGTTGAGGCGGCGAGCCCGTTTCACGATGGCCTGCTGGTCCAGCTGCTGGATACGGCTCCAGACCTCCCGCATATCGGCGGGACGCTCGCGCGGATCGAGGCTGAGGCATTGTTCGATGAGTAGTTTCCGGTCGCTCGGAATATAGAATCCCTGGGGCCAGGTGATGTCCTCAACCGCCTCGATGAGTGTGGCAAGCTGATTACTGTTGATGGCCTTACCGGTCTCCGTCTGGTCGGCTTCGAGCGTCGCCTCGGTGAGGGTCGATTCTGGATCGAAGCTCTTTCGCTCCGCATTGGCGAGTCCCTGGAGGCGGGGTAGACCGCCGGTGAGGAGCTTGTAGGCGACGACTCCGAAGCTGTAGACGTCCCAGCGGAATCCCTTTCCATCGGCTGAATCGCGGGGGCTCCTGAGCTGCTCGGGGCTGGCGTAGAGCGGCGTGCCGACGGGCTGAAATCCTTCGACATTGTTTCCCCGGCTTTGCCCGAAGTCACAGATCTTGATGTGACAAGGCGCTTCGTCGGTAAGGAGGATGTTCGACGGCTTGATGTCGCAATGGATGATCTGGTTGCGATGCAGGTAGGAGACGGCGTCGGCAATATCGCGGATGAGGCGCCAGCCTTCCCGGTTGTCGACATGACCGCAGAGCCGCTCGAGGGTCCGCGTTTCCCAGACCCCGTCGAGGTTTGGGTAGGCATGCAGCCCCATCGCATAATAGGGAGGCTCATTGAGCAGGTCAAAGTCGTGGAGTGTGACAATGCCCTGGTGTTCGGTGACCTGGGAGAGTTTTTCCAATTCCCTCGCCATTGTCGAGAGATCGACGGCACCGGGACGGAAGATCTTGAGCGCCCGGTCCGAGATACCCCGGTAGGTGGCACGAAAGACCTGTCCATACGCGCCCTCACCCAGCGGCGGCTGGTGGATCACGTAGTCTCTGATCTTGATGGAATCTTCTTCGGTCACGGGGAAGGGATTGAGGCTTTAAGGGGTTGAGGGGTTGAGGGAGACTTATTTGGAGAGACTCTGGATTTCGCCGGCCCATCCGGGAGGCGGTGGAATTTTGCGGAACCCGATCGCTTTTCCCCTCAGCCAGGAAGCTGCCGGGTCGTCTTCGGGAAGGGTGTCGAGGATGTCGATGGCATCATCCCATTGTTCGTGGTTGAAATGGTTCAACGCTCGTTCATAGGTGCGGGCGTCTGCGTCGGTCACTCCGGAGCCTCCCAACTCGCGGGGAAAAACCAGCTCGTGAATGGGGTAGCTCTCCTCGAATCCGGCCGGGCGGATGAGGCAGAGCTGTCGAAAGCTGCGTCCGCCGAGGTCCTTGATGCGGAGATAGGTCTCATCGGAAATGAGGACAGGGACACGGAATTCCTTGGCGATGCGCTCCAGGCGGGCCCCGAGATTCGCGACACTGCCAAAAACGCTGATGTGCCACTGCTGGGTCGGACCGGTTTTCCCCACCGCGATACGGCCGGTGCTGATCCCGATACGCACGGCGGCCATGTGCCTATCCTGCTGCTCTTCGTAGATGACACGATTCGCAAGTCGCCGGATGATGGCCTCGGCTGCTTCGACAGCGGCGAGGGCGTGGTCCTTGCTCTGATCTCCAAAGTTCGGCCAGCCCCAGAGCCCGAGGGCACCGTCACCGGCAAAGTCAGTCACCACGCCGCTGCTTCTAAAAACTTCCTCGGTGATGAGTCCCACCACTTTCTGGTTTTCGTCGAGGCGATCGAGAATTTCCTCATCGCTTTTGGCAAGTTCGAGAAGACGGGAGTGACCCCGTCGATCCGCAAACATCACGGTACAGTCCACCATGGCTGGTTCCAGTTCGGACTGGTCCCGGATCCGGAGCACCTTGCGGAGTCCCGGTGAAAAGTAGGCGGCCATCTGATCCTGCATCTTCTGGTCGGCCCGCGCCGAGAGGAGGCTCGCGACCAGAGAGCTGATGAGACGGAGAAAAGGAACGAAGGCCGCTGCCGCCGTTTCGGAGGCCTGCCGGGTTTCGACATAAAGGAAGACCGGTCGCCTCGATGCATCCCGGTAGATCGCTGCGGATTCGTCGAGACGGGCCACGGGAATGATCGCGACCCAGTCGATCTTGCCTCCGAGGCTGTCGGCGGCGAAGACGCGGTTATTGTCCTTCGACGCCCAGATGCGGATGTCGGCGGGATTGGGTTTCACGAGATTGACCCGGCTGATCAAAGTACGGCTGGGCCGGAAGTCGGCCCGGGCGAGGGGGTCAGGATTCAGCACTTCAAACTCGACACCTTCTTCCGTCTTTTCCACCGCGATAAAAACCGCCGTGACGCCCTTTTGGCCCGGAAGGGCGTTTTCAAGGAATACTGCCGCTCTTGAGAAAAGATCCACTTCATCGGTCCATCCGCTCAGCACCTGTTGGGGAAGTTCCCGTTGCAGCAGTTTCAGTTGGAGACGCAGGCTGTATTCATCGAGTTGCTCGACCTCGTCGTAATCCTGCCTTGTCGGGGGCGCGTCTTCGTAAGACTCCTTTTCCCGCTCGAGATCATTGTGGTAACGCTCGATTTCCGCGTCGAGATCCTTGAGGGATTGCAGCCAATAGACGGCCGTCGACCCGCCCGCCCCGAAGACAAACGAATCGCCCAGACTCAGCTCAATCGGCTCCATCAGGGGATGACGTTCCTTCGGGGCGACATTCGAATGCAGCGCATTCGGGGCGCTGCGTCCTGCGAGCGCGGGTAGCCGTGTCACCGTCAGGATGTCGTCTTCGCTGCGCACCGCCTCACAGTGGTTCCGGCTCACGAGCCTGTCGTCCCAGGTGATGCGGAGGATGTCGACGGTTTCTTCGGGGAGGCTCTCGGGCTTTCTCCCGATGCGCAAGGGGCGGCCCGTGACGGCCTGCGCAACCGCCATTTCCCGGGGATTTTCCAAATTGACCGCCACCAGGTACATTCGCTTGTCAGGTGGGGAAAGTGGGGTGGGTTGGGTAACGAATGGATACCACGTACGGTGAATTCGTTCGGGCAGAGGATAAGCGCCGGGTTGCAGGAAATTCGTTTGAATTCGTGTTCATTCGTGGTCCTGATTTCAGGCTTCCGGTTCCGGTCGAGGTTGATCACTGTGGGCGCTCGCAATCGTGCCGCTGACAAATGCAGCCCGGATGATGGGTTCGATCTCACGGGCGGCCGCCTCGACCGTGATCTCGCGATGGGATTCTGTAGCCAGTGAAGTCATAGTGACGTCGGATAGTCCGCAGGGAGTGATGGCCTCATAGCCGGAGAGATCGCTCGATATATTGAGCCCGAAGCCGTGCATCGATACCCATTTGCGCACGCCCACTCCGATGGATGCCAGTTTCCGGTTCCCGACCCAAACGCCGGTAAGACCCTCTCTGCGAGCAGCATCAATACCAAATCCGGCGGCGAAATCAATCAGTAAGGACTCGATCTGCCTTAGGTAGACGTGGAGATCCCGTCCGTATTGGTTCAGATCGAGAATAAAATAGCCGACCAACTGCCCCGGCCCGTGATAGGTCGCCTGCCCACCGCGGTTGATTTCGTAGACCGGATGGGGGAGATCCTCCGGATCACGAAGACTGGAGCGGTCGCGGGTACGCCCGATTGTATACACCGGCTCATGCTCGAGGAGCAGGATCGTGTCGTCGATCAGGCCCTGATGACGCTGTTCGACGAGTTCATTTTGAAGGGCCAATCCGTCCGGATAAGCAATGGTCCCCAGCCAGCGGAAAGTCATGATCGGCACACTCTACACCCTCGGGGTCGTTCGTCGATGGTCTCTTTGCGGGGCTAAAAATGCAAAATCAGGACTGTCTGGCTCAATTCAACGTAGCGACCTTCCATCGAAGGCCATACCATCCATCGGCATGCTTCAAGGAGATGTTTTTCCGCCTCAAATAGCGGTCAATGCCGTTTTCTGCATGAATGTGACAAATCGCCTGTTCCTCGAAATTTCACACGCGACGGGACATACAAACCGCGTTTGACAGACCGCCCTCGACGTTGCAACGTCGGCTCCTTAATATCTGAAGGCCTCGGTAGCTCAGTTGGTAGAGCAGTTGACTCTTAATCAATTGGTCCCAGGTTCGAATCCTGGCCGGGGCACTATTTTTTTCTCTCATGGGAGCTGTGGGGAAGGGCTCCGGGGATGTCCTCACACCCGCTGCGCGTGTACAATCTTCACGGCTTCGTACTGAAAGTATGATGAGCCGAAGAAGCAGGGCGATTGAGTGCCCCGGTAATCTCCTTGATCTCTGTGGTGATTCTCCGGAAAGGCTTTTCGTTTCGACAGGTGGATGAGCTGATCGGGAACTCACGTTCCCTTCAAGGCAACTCATCCACTGTCTCATCCCGCTGATAAATGGGCAACTGCCGGTAAGGCACCGTAAAGGATAGCACCATCATCGAGGTCCCGTAGGTGCCGCCGTTGCGACCGTTTGACCAGGAGCCGTTGGATTGCTGTTTCGGCAGGTATTCCTGGTACATCCAGTCGGCATACTGCGCCCAGTAGCGGCCCCCGAGTTGGAACATGGCCTGGGCGTTGTAATAATTGGCATAATACTCGTGGGCGTTGTTGATGATCTGCTGGCGGTTTTTCAGGATGTAATCACCGGAGCGGGCGGTGGAGTCGGTGCCGTGGTAGCCGCTGAGTTCGAGGCAGAGCAGGCCGCACCCGGTCAGCGTTTCGGAGTGCCCCCATGGATCGGTGTAGCCGAAGCGGCCTTCCTTAAGATCGTGATTCTTGAGGACGTAACCAACCGCCTTCTTGATTGCCTCGTCCGGTATCGGTGCCCCGTTGAGTTTTGCGGAGCGCATTGCCATGAGCGCCCAGCCGCTGCAGGAAAGATCGGAATCGCGGGAGTCGGGTTTATAGCGCCAGCCTCCCTCGTGACTTTCGTTTTTGGGTACGGCCTGGGCTTCGAGGATGAGTTTTGTTGCTTTGCCGAGGACGGAACTGAGTTGTTCCTGGGTCTGCGGATTCACCATGCCGCTGCACTCGGAAAGAAAAAGGGTCGCAATGTTGTGAGCATACATCAGCCCGTGCCCCGAGTCGCCTTTGTCGAGCAGCCCGTTGCTGCGCTGGCTTTCCAGAACATAGCGAAGACAGCGATCAATGTTGGGGGCAAATTCGCCGTATCCCGGGGTGTAACCCGCAGAGAGAAATGACATACCGACGAGAGCGACGACTCCGACGGAGCGACCATACGAATCATTGAAGGTGCCATCCTCGGACTGGTTCGCAGCGAGGTAGCGGAGGGCTTTCTCCACCGCCGTCTCGATCGCCGGTTGGTGTTTTTGAAAGACGGAATTCGAGAGGTTCTCCGCACTGTAACCCGTCGGGATCATTGCGGAGATAAGGAAGAGAGAGAAAGCTAAACGGTTCATCGGTCCAAAGTGTTGGCGGTTTTGTAGCATGGGCATCCTGCCCATGAACCGTGGGGAGACATGGCAGAGCGGAAGGGAATCGATGCGCGCTCTGAAGTCAGTGAGCGGGACATGGGCTGGAAGCCCATGCTACTCGCGCTGGCACGTGATAGTCGATTGATGGTGGTTTTGTTAGCCATGAGTCACTTCTTTTTGCCGGCTTCTTTTGCAATCACCTGGAAATAACGGCCCACGAGTTCACGATATTCGGCGGGCAGATCGGTCTCGATCGCGGTGGCGTTGCCTCCGACAAGGGCACCCTTGAAGCGGGCCCAGTCCTCGACACTGATTCCCATGTTCTGAAGCTCAGGGGGGAGGCCGCTGCCGTTCGAGTCGGCGGTCTTTTTCCCGGTTTCGTTGAGGTCGGCGGACTCGGGTTCGCCGGCCATATCCTGATTCGGTTTGGGCGGGCCATTCGGTTTACCGGGCTCGCCCTGGGGAGTGCCCCCCATTTTCTGCATCGCGGCTTGGGCAAGTTGCTGCAGCGAATTGGCCGCCTCCTGCGCCTGGTTCGCGGCCTCCTCAGCGTTCTTTGACTGGGAGGATTTCGCCACATCATCAAATCCCTCGGCAAGGTCTTCGCTGTTGGTGATTCGTTCATCCTCTTCGGTGGGCTTCAGTCCGTCGGCGGTCTGGCCGATCGCTTTCGCGGATTGAGCAAGGGCCTTGGCGGCCTGGGCGAGGGCCTGCGCCGACTGCTGCTGGTCATTCTGTCCCTGTTGCATCGCTGCTTTCGCCTGGGGGGCCAATTGACCTTCGGTCACTTCGCCCTTTTGCGCCGCAGCGGCCTGCTGTTCCTGCGCACGGTCAAGCTGGTTCGCCGACTCGGTCGCTTCGCGGGCTCCCTGGGCGAGGTTGTTACGCGCCTGTTCGGCCTGTGATCTGGCCTGATTCTGCTGGAGGTTCTGGAGTGACTGTTGCAGTCCGTTGGCCTCGGCTTCGAGAGCGCTCGCGTCGGCGTTGAGCTGGGATTCCATCTGGCTCAGCGCTTCCTGAAGCTTGCCGTCTTTGACCGCTGCGATTTGCTGGGCAAGCGCTTCCTGGCGCGCGGCGAGAGCATCGGTGGCAGCGGGCTCCTGACCGGCTTCCCCGGCTGGTGTCTCTGCCTTTGCCTGCCCTTCGGCAGCGTCCTGAGCAGCCGTCGCCGCATCTGCTTTTGCCGTCGTATCCGCCTTTGCCGGCGCATCCGCTGTTGCTGCAGCATCCGCCTTCGCTGCCGGATCAGTAGCCGCCATTTTGCCTGCTTCGGCAGGGGTGGCTTCGGTGCCTTCGGCTGCCGCCTGCTCCGCATTCTCCTGAGCGGCGGCTTCGGCGAGCGATTCGCTCGCCTCTGTGGCGGACTGGCTCGCCTCATCCAGCTTACGATCGCCGAGGTTCTCAGCCGCTTTTGTGGCTTCGGTCGCGGCTTTGGCGAGCGACTGTTGCGCCGGGGAGGGCTCGGCGACGGCGGGCTCGTTGGCTCCGGCAGCTTCCGGTTTGCCTTCTGCGGCAGCAGGCTTGGCCTGATTTTCCGCCTGAAGTGCGGCCTGCGTATCCTCCGCGAGTTGCGACTGCATCGCTTCGAGCTGCTCAAGAAGTGCCTCACGGAGAGCGGCCTGCTGATCCTCCTTCTTCTCTGTGGATGCTTTGTTGGCGTCGCGCAGGGATTCCTGTTGCTTCGCGAGGGCTTCGGTCTTTTTCGCGAGGGCTTCGGTCTCGTTTTGTTGTTGGGCGAGGACTTCGGCGAGAGCGGCGGCGTTGTCTTTCAATACTTCGCCGAGTTCGCGTTCCACGTTGTTCTGCTCGTTGCGGAATTGCTGTGCCTGTTGCTGCTGTTGTTGCGCGAATTGCTGTTGGGCCGGTTCGGGGGCCGCATTCTTTGCCAGATCGGCTTCCTGCGCTTTGGCTTTCTCCGACCAGTCCCCGGCCTTCATCGCGAGCTCCTGCTGTTTGTTGGCGAGGTCGTTGAGTTTTGAAATGGCCTTGTAGTCGTCCTCCGCCTCGCGCATCGACTTGGCGAGTTCGTCGAGTCCCTTGATCGATTCCTCGACTTTCTTGCGGGTCTCTTTGGCCCCTGCAACACGATCCTGTTTCTTGTCAGTGACAGGGATCATGTCCGCTTTTTCCTGTGCTGCGGCGAGGGTTTCATTGGCGAGCTTTTCGGCCTGTTTTGATTGCTCCTGGAAAAGGGGATTGTCGAGCGTCGCGGCGACTTCCTCGAGCTTCTCGCGCGCGGCCTGGTTGTGCTCGGTAAATTCGTTGAGCTTCTGAGTGGCCGGTGCACTGATTTCTTCAGTGCGGTTCAGCTCCTGTTCCGTCCGCTGGATATCGTCACGGGCTTTTTCGAGTTCCTGTTTTGCCTCGCGGATCTGCTGTTCGATCTCGCGGCGCTGGGCCTCAATGGCCTGATCGGCAATGGACTTGGCGTTCTGATCGATGATCACGATGATGACTTCGCTCAAGCCGACTCCGGGGCCGTCGAAAGTGGGTGGCCGGTTGTCGCGAACCCGGACTTTTACGCTGAGCCGTTTTTGCTCGGGAGTGAGATTGAGGGCGGGGATATCGAGCATCGCCCGAGCCGTGTAGTTGCCGGGACGGTCCGTGGCCTGCGGTTGAGCTTGGGTCACTTCGATCGGGGTCGCGGCGCCGTCAGGGGAGACCATCAGGGTGACGTCGCCAAAGCCGAAGTCTTCCACCACGGCGAGATCGATCGGGAAACGCTCGGTTGGCTTCAAGCGGATCTCCCGCTGGGTCGGCTGCGTGATCTGAACGGTCGGGGCTTTGTCGGGCAGCACCTCGATCGGGTAGGACGCCGGCTTATTCGTAAACCCTTCTTCGTCGGCGACTTCGAGGTGCCAGTTGCCCCGCATTCCGGTTTTGAGCTCGAGATCCCACTTCACCCGGTTCTCCTCGACGACCGGATCCTTCACCTCGGTGGATTCGTTCAAAAGCATCTTGGCCGTCCAGGCGGGCTTGTTGAGCGTGGCAGTGACGCTGACCCGCGTATGGGCCACCGCGCGAATCTCTCCTGTTTCCGTGACGGCTTCCGTATCAGGCAATCCGGTGTATTCGGGGAAATCGTAGTGTACGGTCAGGCTCTCCACGCCCGGAGGATCGACCGTGACGACATCGTAATACTGGCTGAGGGCCGCCCCGGCCCGGACGCGGTAATCGAAGTTCTCTTCAACAGCAGGGAAGGTCAAAGAAAAGCGTTTCGTGCCGTCGGGCTCCTCGGCGATCAGCGCCATACGCTCGACGGACTCGGTGCCGTCGGGGAGACGACGACGGATCTCGGCGCGGTTGAGGCGTTTGTGTTTCACCGAGACCTGGATCGTGACGGGCTCGCCTTTCGCGACGCGTACATTTCCGGGATCGACCACCAGTGTATCGGCGTAGGCATTTCCAATATCGAGGAAGGGAGCAAGGGCGCGGGCGAGGAGCGTCCACGACTGCGTCGGCCAAATCATGAGGAGGAGCAGGATGACGCCGCCGCAGATGGCCGAGGCGAGCATAAATTTCTTCGAGCGGGCGGGCTTGAACTCGGTTTTCGGATCCACCGCAGCGACATCGATGACGGCAGAATCGACGACGGCACCGATGAGTTCGGCCGATCCCCGGATCGATTCCGGATCGTCGCTCGCGAGCAACTCCACAGCGGTGGAAATGCGCTCCTGCAGCTCAGGATGGCGCACTTCGATGATCCTCGCCATGTGGGTGAGTGTGAATTTCCGGGATAGCGGACGCACCAGAAACCACCAGGCTGCGAGCAGCGTTGCTCCGAGACCGGCGAGACTTAGTAACCATCGGGCGGTCGTCGAGAAGAGTGTCACCGCCGCATCGATCGCCATGATCACGAGGACGCAGCTCAGGGCGACCGCGAGAGTGGCGAAGAGTCCCCGGATAAAGAGGAGCCGCCTGACTCGACTGATCATCGACTGGAGTTTTTCGAGGATGGGTTTCGGGAGTTGTCCCAGAGCAGCTTCAAATGAGGTCATAGCGCAGGTGTGGGGTAAATGTTAGACAAGTCCGCTGCGACGGCGCAGCACCCATTCGGTCGTCAGAAGTCCGAGAAAAGCGATGAGGAGCGGCCACTTGTCCCATAGGGTAATGTTGCGGCGCTCTTTGAGAATCTCCTTCGGCGCGCCGAAAGAGGAAACGAGGGAACCCAGGTCGTTCAGCTCGGCGAGATGTCCTCCTGTCGTTGAGGTGGCCCGGTTCAGAAAGTCGCGGTCGGCGGTCAGTTCGGCGAGTTCCACCGGATTACGTGTCGTCACGACGAGGAGCTCGGTTGAGATTTCCTTGGGTCCGTCCGGCATCGCAGCGATCGCGTCTTCCGCTTCATCCCCGACGAGTTTGAGTTGGTATTCGCCCTCGTCATCGAGGCCGGAAAGACTGGTTTCGTAGAGGCCCGAGGAATCGGAGCGATAACTGAGGCGTTGTTTGCGAATCTTCTCCCCGCCCTTCCAGATTTCCACATCGATGCTCGCGTCGGTGACGGGACGGCGATCTTTATCGAGCACCTTCGCGGTTACCTCGATGGCATCGTCGGGAGTATAGCTGAGCCTGTCTGTTCCGAGACGGACTAGCTCATTACCGGAACGCAAATTCGGCCCGGCTCCCCATCGGGTCACTTGACCCCAGAAACGGTGGTGATAGGTGTCCCCGACCCCATAGCGGAAGCGCCAGGTTTCATCAAAATGGAGCATTAGCACTTTTCCGAGCCCCGAGCGAAGCGTCGAGATGACAGCATTGTCGGCTTCGATGTTTTTTTGATTGGCCAACTGTTCGATGGCCGCCTCGACCGATCCAGGCGACCCGTCCGGTGTGAAGGAGGAGGCAGGCCCCGGTGCGCCGACAGGGTGCGCGTAGGCGAGGACTTCGGCGGTTTCCTTGAGTTTGGCACCCGAGTAGCGCCATCGCATCGGCTGGAAGCCCGACCAGAGTTCCTCATTCAAGGCCCGGCTCGTGGACTGGGAAGTGACGGGGTGATCACGACCGGTCGCGGTCAGTTGGATATCAAAAGCCGATTCCGGTGCGTCGAACTTGGCCGCAGTGCCCGGCGTATAGGTCACCGGGAGCAAGTCCTGTAGAACCTCGCTGTTGTGTCCGTGAGGCATATAGCGGGGGCCGGCGACGCAGACAAGCATGGCTCCCCGAAGCGTCACCGCATCCCGGACTGCCGCCCAGTCCCGATCCGAGAGGGCTGATGGAGGGATGTCACCGAGGATGATGACATCGAAGCGCTGCCACTCGGCCGAAGTCACCGGGAGAGCTGTCGCCTCGGCGTCGCCGAACGGGCGCGAGGCGCTGGCGGCTATTACAGGCCGGTTGCCACCCCGGGCCACTTCATCGGGGTTGAGCAGCACGTATTGGAGATGCACGGACTTGTCACGGCCGTAAAAAAGATTTCTCAGGTATCGAAACTCCCAGCGCGGGTAACCGTCGATGAGGAGAACGTTCGTGCGGTCGTCGGTTACGGCGACCTTGAAATCCCACGCGTTGTTATCCTGAAAAATCTCACGGGGATCGGGCTTCAAGCGGACCTGGTAGTTCTGGATCCCCTTTTCCTCGGGGAGGTGGACAAAATTCACCTCGGTCCGGAAACTCACATCGGTCACGTCGATGGTGACGGTATCGATCACTTGGTCACCCGAGACCAGCTCTGCCTCAACCTTTTGACCGAGAAAGCCATCGAGTTTTGCCGTGGCGGTGACGACGACGCGGTCATCGAGATAGATGGACTCGGGCGCTTTGAGCGAAAGCAGGGAGATGTCGACCGGACCGAGGTCGCCACCGATGGGGACGGCGGATAGCGGCGTGTTGCGCACGGCGAGTTGGCGCAGACTGTCTTCGGGGAGGCTGGCTCCGTTGTGACGACCATCACTGAGCAGAAGGACACCGGCGAGTGACTCGGGCGAGGTATTGTCGAGGACGTGTTCGAGGGCTTCGGTGAGATCCGTCTGGGCATTGGCAGGCTTGGATCCGATTTCAACTTTTTCCTCTTCCGAGTCGTCGGCGAGCGGGTCCGGAATCTGGGTGACATCGCGGGCGTAATGGTAGTAGCGCAGATTATAACGATCCTTGAGCTGGCTCAAGAGGGTTGAGTCGGTGGCCTGATCCTCTTTGCTCGCCGTCTCTGTTTTAGGCGCTTCGAGGGGAGCGTCGAGGACCCGTTTTGCGATCGCGTTCCGCGGCGTCGCGGCGGCGGTGTCGATCGTTTTGCGGGTCGCTTCGTTCAGACTTTGATAGTAGGCTTCATCGGCCTTCGCGGAGATCGTAGTGACCGATTCGAGGATGCCGCGCAGCTCGGTTCGGGCGACGTCGAGTTGTTTCACCAGTTCGTCGCCGTTGCCGCTTTCCATGGCTTTGGAGGCGAGGGGAAAAATACGACTGAGTCCGTCGCGGGTTCGCTTGAGGTAATCATCGAGTTTTCCTTTGACGTCGCCGGGCAGCGGACTGGCCTGGGAGGTCGTTAGCGTGGCGAGGAGTGCGGTCCGCTCGGCCTCGACTTTTTTGAAAAAATCCGGCAATTGCGCGGCGCGATTTTCCAGCCCCGACGTCGCATTCGGCGCAGAGCGGATGGCGTTGAGTTCGGTCGCGATAGCATTGTCGATGCTTTGTGCCTGCCGGCCGATGCCATTCAGGGGAGGGCGTTTTTCCAGTGACGGGACAGCGAAGAGCTGGGCGCGATCCAGTTTCTGCGAAGGGGAAAGGCGCTGATCGGAGAGCCGCATCGAGTCGGAGTCGTCGATGAGAATCGCGACCTCACGGGAAATCTCGCGTTCTTCGATGAAGGAGCGGACGGGTTGAACGAGGATGAGGATCAGGATCGCGAGGGCCCCGAGACGGAGGGCGAGGAGGGTGCGTCCGCGCTTTTTGGTTACGAGGGCTTTTTCGAAGCCGTAAATCCAGAGAATTGCCTCAGCGGCCAGTGCACCGATGATCGCGATGGCGGGCAGCGACCACGAGGTCGCGAGAGCAAAAACCGCCCCCATCAACTGAAAGCCAAACCAAAGGGCCGACGCAGCCAGCAGAAAACCGAAGACGGAAATAATGACTGCGAATCGCTGGGCGCGGCTTCGGAGGAGAACAGTGGCGAACCACAAGGCCGCACAAAGAATAAAGCCGAGCGCCGACACAGCGGGGCTGAGGGACTCGATGAGGTCGGTGCGGTTGAAATCTTCGGCGTTCACGGGTTTCTTGAGCTAAACAGCAAAAAGGCTAATGGCTAAATGGCTGCGATACATGTCAGGTGTTGCCAGCGGCTTTGCCGAATCGGGCGAGTTCTTCGCGGAAAGTGTTGGTCGGGGCGTCTTTGGATTCGAAGTGGATCTTGATTTCCTCACCCATACGGCGGCTTTGCGCGATCCAGCGGGACAGGACGATCTCGATGAGAAGGAAGGCAAAGGCCCCGAGTGCGAGGTACTTCCAGAGTTCCTGACCGAACTGATTGCCGTTGAGGAATCCGATGAGTTCTTCGAGCGTCTGCGGCTGGGAGAGCGTGACGAAGTTCGCGAGGAAGGCGTAGTCGGCCTCAGTGAGCCGGACGAGCCGACTTTCGGCGGCGTCGCGTTTTACGGTGAAGGGAATCTCTTTGCTGTCTTCGCGCAGGAACGCGGCAAAGAAAGGTGCCTGTTCCGCCGGTACTTTCAAATGATAGAGTCCAGAGGAAATATCCCCCTGCAATTTCAGAACCGAACCGCCGTCCATTGAACTAAGCTGGGCGCTGCGGGGGCGGTCGTTCGGGCCGCGCACTTCGAAGCTGGTAATGCCGGTTTCACGGCCAGTCGCGTCTGCGGCGTTGGAAAAGCTGCGGAAGCGGGTGGACGGAATGATTTGTGAGGGTAGGCCGTCGCCCTCCCATCGGAGGATCGCTTTGGCTTCGCCTGATTCTTCGCGGAAGACGGCGCGGAAGTCATACCAGCGATTCTCGTCAAATTTGCCCGACAGGCGGCGGTCGCCGCCCGGACTCTTGAATTGCCCGACCGGTTTTCCGTCGATCCAGAATTCGAAGGCATCATCGACTTCGATTTTGAAGTTCAGCTTCTTCGGATCGGGGAGCTGGATTTTGCCGGTCCATTCGACTCTGAAATTGTCCGCCGGAATTCCGGGGGCGGGAATGCCATTGAGCCAGTTAAAATTGATCGCTTCATCCTGACGGGTGAAGGCCGCTTCGGTCGCGTTTTGACTCGCGTAGTAGCGACCGATGAGCCCTTCGCCAATGGCCCGTCCTCGTTTGCCCGTGAGACCGATATTGACCTCCCAGCCCGGTTCGAGATTGAGCTGGTAGGCGGCCGGGTCGGCGAGATGGTAGACGAGTTCGTGGATGAGGGGGAGGAATGCCTGGCGGGTCACGAGATTTCCCGACGAGAGATCGAGGGGAATACCGAGGAGGATGACCTGACCCCGGCCTGCTTTGCGCGAGGTCAGGAGGATGTCGCCGTTGTTGAGCCGTGCCCCGACGGAGGACTCTTTGGAGAGCGCGTCGGGAATGTTCTGAGGACGGAAATTGGTGATGACGGTGCCGGCAAAGTCGCTCTTGCTCGCGTCGGCGATTTTTTGCAGGGCAGGATGGGTGAGGGTCTGCGCCGAAGGGGAAAAGGGCTGATCGCCGGAAGCGAAGGTGACCTCGCCCAGCGTCGCGGGCAGGAGAGGGGCTTTGTCCTCCGTGGTCCATCCGTTAAAAAAATCGGGCTGTGTTTTTTGTCCGGCGGCAACGAGGAGTCCTCCGCCATCGGCGACATATTTGGCAAGCGAGGTCGCGACGGCAGCCGGCAGTCTCGGGACGTCGGCGAGGATGACGGTGTCAAAGTCCGCGAAGTCGGAAAGGGTGGCAATGTCAGGGAGGGAAACGACCTGTGGGGCGACAAGAAAGCGGATCAAGTCCAGGGTCGGGTCATAGTCGCGGTTGAAGTCATCGGCGGCCTCGTCGCTGGCACTGGCGGCGTTGGCCTCCAACTCGGGATCGAGAGTCAGGGCGGAGGGCGCGAGAGCGACGGCGGCAAAAGCCGAGGCGCTGTCGAAGGCTCGCCCCGAGGGACGACCGTCGACGATGAGGACACGAAGCTCGCTCGCGACGTTCACGGCGGAAAAGCCGCTGTTGTCACTCGCGATATCATCCTCGACTTCAAGCGTCAGGGAGAGGGAATGGGCACCGGCCTCGGCGAACTGATGGGTAAAGGTGATCGTCTGCTCTTCGCCGGGGCGGAGTTGACCGATGGATGAGTCGCGGTATTCTTTTCCGTCATCGACTTTGAGAATGAGGGCACCGGGGGTGACTGCTTCGTTGCCGGTGTTCGCCACCGTTGCCGTGACATTGACGGGCCGGTCGACGCCGACTATTTCACGGGAAAGGCGGACGTCGGTGACGGCGATGTTGCGGATGAACTCAGGCAGCGGCATCTTCCGGATCATGATCTGCGGCTCCGAGGGAAGGTTGCGGAACGCGTCGCGCAGGAAGTTCCACCGGCCGCTCTGCCCGATTTCCCAACCAACGTTTTGTTCATCGGTCAGGATCACGATTTGCTTCGCCGGATTGTCGCCGCGGGCAAGACTGAGTGAGGCAAGGGTGAAGGCCTGATAGGTCGTCATGGCACCGTCGAGCGGGACCATTTCATCCAGTGCGGCCTCGAGCACGGCTCGATCGGTGGTCGGATCCAGAATCCGTCCGCTCGGTGAGGGGCCGCCGAGGATGAGGCTGAAAGCATGGCCGCGGGGGGCGCGTTTGATCAGCGTTCTCGCTTCCTCGATGGCGCGCTGAAAATTAGTGGTGCCATCAATGTCGATGCCCATCGAGGTCGAACCGTCGATGATGAGCGCGATGTCCTGCCGCGCCCCGGGGGTGAAGCGGGAGAGGTTCAGGTATTTTTCAAACACAATCAGAGCAATGCAGGCGAGGAGGAGGCCGACGGAAATCCCGGCGATCCAGCGGCGCCATTTGGGTTCGTCATGGAGAACCACGGCGACGCCAATGCCGACGACCCCGAGCAGAAGTAGAGGCAGGACGAGCAGCCACGGGATCGTCGAACCGGGTGGAATAAAAGGTCGTGCCAGAGCGAGGGCGAGGAGTCCGACGAGGAGACAGCGTGTCGCCATCAGAAGCGCTTCTTCGAGTTGAATACGGCGATTCCGGATCGCGAGCGATTCGAGGAGGAAATTCATCGCTCCCCAGTCAACGATGCGGCTCGACCGACGGTTCAGCAGATGAATCACGATAGGAATCGTGATGCCGAGCGCGCCGAGAAGCAGGACTGTGTTGAGGAAGAGCATGAGGAAGCTGTTTAGCTATTAGCGGTTTAGCTGATTAGCTAGGAATTGGGATCATTGACGGTGTTCTTGTTATGTCTGAGAAAGCTAAATGGCTAAAAAGCTAATAGCTAAATAGCTGAAGCGCTTTTCAGCTATTTTCTCTGCGAGAAATAGCTGAAAAGTGCTTCCGGCACTGGTGTTTTGGTGTTTACGGGGACGTAGTCGGCTTTCATCTGGCCGCAGGTGAGTT
>JAGNMT010000009.1:0-7470 GCA_017991025.1 Verrucomicrobiales bacterium | reverse complement strand
AATAGCTAAATAGCTGAAGCGCTTTTCAGCTATTTTCTCTGCGAGAAATAGCTGAAAAGTGCTTCCGGCACTGGTGTTTTGGTGTTTACGGGGACGTAGTCGGCTTTCATCTGGCCGCAGGTGAGTTCGATGGATTTGAGATGGGATTGGACCCGGTCGAGGTAGGATGCGCGGATCGTGGCGGGGTCGATGTTGAGGCGGCGGCCATTGATCTCGAGGCAGCGGAAGTCGTCGAATTTGTCGAAGGGAAAGGTGAGTTCCTCTTCGGCCATGAGGTGGAAGACGACCAGTTCGTGATTCTTGTATCGGAAGTGATGCAGTGCGTTTTTGATCGCCTCGGCATCGTCGAAAAGATCACTGATGACGATGACGAGACCGCGCGAGGGAATGCGCTCGGCGATTTCGTGAAAGGTCGCGGCGCAACGGGTGTCGTTGGTCGGTGTCGTTCTCGCGAGGGCTTCGAGAATGGTGCGGACCTGGCTGGGCTTCGCGGTGGGGCGAAGGTAGGTTTTGATCTCTTCGTCAAAGGTGACAAGACCGACGGCGTCCTGCTGGCGGATGAGGAGATAGGTCAGGGCCGAGGCGAGGTAGCGGGCATACTCGAACTTTGAAAGGTGCGTCTTTCCCCCTAGACCGGAGGCGGATTCTCCGGCATAGGCCATCGAACCCGACGCATCCACGAGGATGGTGGCGCGCATGTTGGTCTCCTCAATGTACTGCTTGATGTAATAGCGGTCGCTCTTTCCGTAGACACGCCAGTCGAGATTCCGGAGATCATCGCCCGAGACATATTGCCGATGTTCGGCGAACTCGACCGAGAAACCCTTGTGCGGGCTCGTGTGGCGTCCGTTGATCGAGCCGACCTTGGCCGTGCGAGCGAGAAACTCCAAGCGCCCGATCATGTTGATGACCTCGGGTGGCAGGAGCTCGCTGAACTGGGGAATCGTAGACTCGGACATGCGGTGCGGATGCTAAACAGCTAAACAGCCAATGGCTAAATAGCCCTCCCGTTCAGACGTCGAGGTCGGCACCCGGCTGGAAATGCTCGACGAGACGGTTCACGATGTCGTCGCTGGTGATACCGGCGGCTTCCGCATTAAACGTCGTGAGGACGCGGTGGCGCAGCACCGGCAGGGCGACGGCCCGCACGTCCGCCGTCGTCGTATGGTAGCGGCCCTGGAGAATGGCGCGTGCCTTGGCGGCGAGGATGAGGTAAATGCCTGCACGGGGACCGGCTCCCCAGGCGACCATTTCGCGGATAAAGTCCGGGGCTTCGTCCTCACGCGGCCGCGAGGCGCGGGCGATTTGGGCGGCGTAGGTCACCACATGGTCAGCGACCGGGACACGCCGGACGACCTTTTGCAGCTTCAGCACGGCCTCGCCGTCGAGCTGCTTCTGGATGTTTGCTTTGTAGGTACCGGTGACCCGCTTGATGATTGCTTCCTCCTCGGACGCGCTCGGGTAATTCACCCGGATGTTGAACATAAAGCGGTCGAGCTGCGCCTCGGGAAGCGGGTAGGTGCCTTCCTGTTCGATCGGGTTCTGCGTCGCGAGGACGAAGAACGGCTCGGGCAGGGGATAGGTTTCGTCGCCGATGGTGACATGGTGCTCCTGCATCGCCTCGAGCAGGGCCGCCTGCGTCTTCGGGGGCGTCCGGTTGATCTCGTCGGCGAGGATCATGTTTGCGAAGATCGGCCCTTTCACGAATCGGAAAATCCGCTTCCCGGTGGTCATGTCCTCCTCGAGGACCTCGGTGCCGGTGATGTCGGCGGGCATCAGGTCGGGGGTGAACTGGATGCGTTTGAAGCTGAGGTCGAGCACCTCGGCGAGGGTCGAGATCAGCAGTGTCTTCGCCAGGCCGGGAACCCCGACGAGGAGCGCGTGGGAGCGACAGAAGATGGAAATGAGGAGCTGCTCGATGACCTCGTCCTGACCGACGATGACAAGTTCGAGCTGTTCGCGCATCGCGGCATAGGCGGACCGAAGTTCCTCGATGACTGCTTTGTCCGATGTGCCGAGTTCCGTGTTGGGTTGGGTTGCCGTTTCAGCCATGGTATTTTCCGTGATAAATGAAGGTAAAAAAGGGAGGGGTGAAGTTGAACCCCGATCAATGCGCGGATCATACGCCGATTCTGTTCCCCGTGTCGAATGTGATTTTTGCGCGATGGCGCAATCACGGATGCTCGAAAGAGCTACTTGAAAGGGCTAGGGGCGATATCTGATAGAGCGATGGGGGAAGAGTTGTCTCCTGAGTGCGGTCTTTCGGATACTGCCTGTCATATGGTTCCAGTGCTCCTGAACGGCTTGCCGGCAGGGCGGGCGGAACGGTAATCGGGAGCTTTGCTCGAGATTTTGACCTGAAAATGGGGGACGCCTGCCGTCTCCTGCTATTCACGCGGTCCTTTTAAAGCCTTTATACGCCTCTTCATAGCTGACAAGACAGCCTTTCCGCGGGTCCCAGAGGTTGGCTCGAAAGCAATCGAGGATGTCTCGCGGACGGAGGCGGGTGATCACCGGATGTTGTAACTCGGGGATCGCTTCCATCGCTTCACGCAGACGGTAGAATGGGATCGCTGAATTGAGGTGGTGCACGTGGTGGTAGCCAATCGACCCGGTCAGCCACTCCATAATCCGCCCCATTTTGAAGAAACTGGCTGTGCCCAGAGCGGCATCAAAAAAATTCCAGTCTTCAGGGGTAAAGACCCGTGCACCGGGGAAACTATGCTGGGCATAGAAAAGGTAGGCACCGCACGCGGAGGCGATCCAGAGAGGGATCACATAGGTGAACAGCATCATCAACACCCCGCCCGCGTACCAGAGTCCAGCCAGCAGGGCGAGATGTGTCGCAAAAACCAGAGCGCCCGGCCAGTGCTTTTTGGGATTCGACAGGGTTGACCCAAGACAAAGGGTCCCCATGAAGATCGCGAGATAGGCGCAAAAAATGGTCATGGGGTGCCGACTGATGCGGTAACGGAAACGTTGGGAGGCGCTCGCTCGCTGCCACATCGCCACACTCATCATCGGATAGGCACCGATGTCGGTCGTTATGACAGGGACATCCGCGCCCTCCGGAGCGATCTTTCCCACATTGGCGTGGTGGTAGTTGTGACTTTCCCGCCAGGAGCGGGGCGGCGTCAGCAGGATGGCTCCGATCCCATACATCAATAACCGGCCCAAAGTGGAACCCCGCAGGATCGCTCCGTGCATGAAGTCATGGTAGAGGATAAAGGCTCTCACCATGACGAGACCGCCGGCGATCGATAGAACCAGTCGCAACGGCCACCACGGCGTGAGTGCGGCTCCCGCAAGGAGGAGGCTCATGACGACGATAGTGACGCCCACCAACCACCAGGAGCGGCATTTACTCTCTTTCGCAAAGGGTTTTGAGGCTTCAAGGAGAAGCTTTCCGGATCGGGGAGGGGAGGGGATCTCTGAGTTCATCAGATTCACTTTCCAGTTCTGTTAAGCAAGTAGCCAATCCTGGTGCTACTTTCAAGGGCGGGATTAAGTGATCTATCCTTTGGAAATGGGCTTTCTGATGACCATTCGTCGTCGATTCACCCCGATTTCTTTAAAACTTTCGCTTGATCGTGCGGTAGTTCCTCCTAAATATTATCTATGGGTGATCTTCCACTTGGTCTCAGCTTTGACGATGTCCTTTTAATCCCGCAGCGCAGCGCAGTCCTGCCGGCCGAGGTGGATGTCTCGACGCGTCTCGCCGCCAGCATCCCGCTGAACATCCCGATCATCTCCTCGGCGATGGATACGGTGACAGAGGACGGCCTCGCCATCGCTCTCGCGAGAGAGGGTGGCATCGGGGTCATTCACCGGAATATGCCGATCAGCGACCAGGCCGACATGGTTGCCAAAGTGAAACGCTCCGAAAATACCATCATCCTGGATCCGTTCACGACTTCAGCCGATGTTTCCCTGGCCCGCCTTCAGGAGGTGATGCGGGAGAAGGGTGTGAATGGTTTCCCGGTGGTCGATGACGAGGGCTTTCTCATCGGCATGGTGACAAGCCGGGACATCTGGTTCATCGAAGACGAGTCAGCACCCGTCTCTGCGGTGATGACCCCGCGTGATCGCCTGATCACGGCACCTCTGGACACCAAACTCGACGAAGCGCGGCGCATTTTGCATCAGAACCGGATCGAAAAGCTGCCTCTCGTTGATAAAGATGGACGCCTCGCCGGGCTCATCACGGCTCAGGACATTGAAAAGCGGGACATGTATCTAAACTCGGCGAAGGATCAGAACGGTCGACTCCGCGTCGGTGCCGCGATCGGGGTGGGGGAGGACTTTTTCGAACGGGCTAAAGGGGTTATCGAAGCGGGAGCCGATGCGGTATTCATCGACGCGGCGACAGGCCACACGGAGCGGGTTCTTTCGGTGATTGAGAAATTGCGCAGCGAGTTTTCCACCCCTGTCGTCGCGGGCAATGTCGTGACGGCGGAGGGAGCTGCGGATTTGATCTCGGCAGGCGCTTCCGCGGTTAAGGTGGGGGTCGGACCCGGTTCGATCTGCACGACCCGCATCATCGCGGGTGTCGGTCTCCCTCAATTCAGTGCGATTCAGAATGTAGCTGTGATCTGCCGCAAAAAGGGCATTCCGCTGATTGCCGACGGGGGGATTCGATACTCGGGTGACGTCGTCAAAGCGATGGCGGCGGGGGCGGACCTCGTCATGCTCGGTTCGCTGCTGGCCGGTTGCCGTGAGAGTCCCGGCGAGATGGTGAACTACCAGGGCCGGACCTGGAAAGAATACCGGGGCATGGGCTCGCTCAAGGCGATGCGCAAAGGTTCGGGTGACCGCTACGGTCAGAATTCATCGGGCAAGCTGGTCGCGGAAGGCGTCGAGGCCCGGGTTCCCTACCGTGGTCCGCTCGCGGACACCGTTTTTCAACTCCTCGGCGGACTCCGCAGCGGAATGGGATACGCCGGGGCCGGGAACCTGCAAGAATTGCGGGAACGGGCCACTTTTGTTCGCATCACCAGTGGCGGGTTGAAAGAAAGTCACGCGCACGACATCACGATTACCGAAGAGCCGGTCAACTACCAGCCCGCGAGTTGAGCGGACCTTCGGTCGATTCGTCCACTCGGTTGGAAGCCGTTTTTTTTGGACCACGAATGAACACGAATTTTCACGGATTGAAGGTAAGCCGGGATGGCTGTCATGTCACGAATCATGAATCGGCTTATCGCCCGAAGGATTCGTGCCCATTCGTGTTCATTCGTGGTTGAACTTCCTCTTCTCCTGCAAACGCGGCGGGACACCGCTTTCACCTTTAACTTTTCACTTTTAACCTTTCACCGCCCGGAGGGCGTCTTCCATGGAACATCCCATCGCCGTTATTGATTTTGGCTCGCAGTACACTCAACTGATCGTCCGGCGGATCCGGGAGCTGGGGTACTTTTCACGTTTGTATCAGCCTTCGGAACTTCGTGAAACGGGGGATCCGGCGGCGGTCATACTTTCGGGTGGCCCGCGGTCCACGCTTGAGCCGGGGGCTCCTGATATTGATTTTGAATACCTCAAGGAAATGGGCGTTCCGGTGCTTGGCGTTTGCTACGGCATGCAGCTCCTGAATCGGAAGTTCGGTGGCGAAGTGGCACCCGGAAACACCCGCGAGTATGGACCGGCAACGCTCATGGTCGAGGCCGGAGTGGACAGCATTTTTAACGGACTGAAAGGCCATTCCCAGATCTGGATGAGTCACTCCGATACGGTGAGTCGACTCCCGGAGGGCTGTGAAGTCACGGGACGAAATCTCGACGGCATCCCGGTGGCGCTGAAATGGAATGAACGTTTTTTCGGTATTCAATTTCACCCCGAGGTTTCCCACACAAAAGAGGGCAGCCAGATTCTGAAGAATTTTCTCTCTCTCGCAACAGATCTTCCACCTTTCAAAATCGCGTCCTTCAAAGACGAATTGATCGAGCGCGTGCGCGATGAGGTTGCGGGGCGGAAAGTTGTCTGCGGAGTATCCGGCGGGGTCGATTCTTCGGTGCTCGCGGCCCTGCTGCACGAGGCTGAGGTCGATACGCGGAATATTTTTGTCGACACCGGCCTGCTTCGTCTCAACGAGGCCGCCGATGTGCAGTCACTGTTTGCCGAGGTCGGAATCGAGATCGAGACGATCGATGCTTCAGAGCGTTTTCTTTCCGGTCTTGCCGGGGTCACCGATCCCGAGGAGAAACGGCGCATCATCGGCCGGCTTTTTGTGGAAGTCTTTTTCGACGCAGTCGGTTCCGATGTGGAATTGCTCGCTCAGGGCACCCTTTATCCCGATGTCATCGAGAGCGCCACGAGTGGATCCATCGCCTCGACGATTAAGACGCACCACAACCGCGTCGATCAGATCATGCAGTTGAAGAAACAGGGGCGCGTCATCGAACCGCTCGATTCGCTCTTTAAAGACGAAGTACGCGAGCTGGGTCGCGTCCTCGGCCTCCCCGAGCGTGTCGTGGGACGCCACCCTTTTCCCGGTCCCGGTCTTGCGGTGCGCTGCCCCGGCGAAGTGACGCTGGAGAAGCTGGAAATCATCCAGAAGGCCGACAAAATCTACATCGACCTCCTCCGCGAGCGGCACTGGTATGACGCTGTCTGGCAGGCCTATGCCGCGCTGATTCCGACAAAGACAGTCGGAGTGAAGGGGGACGAACGCAGCTATGAGTATGCGATCAGTATTCGCGCGGTCACCAGTGAAGACGCCATGACCGCCGAGTGGGTGCATCTGCCGTATGAACTGCTCGCCGAGATATCGAACCGCATTCTCAACGAGGTCCCCGGTGTAAATCGTGTTCTCTACGACATCTCGACGAAGCCTCCGGCGAGTATCGAGTGGGAATAGGGAAGAAGCGGTTTAGCTGTTTAGCGGGTGGCGGTTTAGCCAGAATCCGGAAGAAAGCTAAACAGCAAAAAAGCTACCCGCTAAAAAGCACCGAAGCACAGAGTTCCTCCGGGGGGCGTGAGTTGGGGACGGATTTTCTGTCCCTTGTAATTTGAGGAGAATCATCGAAACAAGGCGGCTGGTAGGGGCTAGGTGATGGGGCTTGATAGGGTGCCTACGTGGATTGCTGTCGCGGCGTTCGGAATGCGGCAATGATGCTGAAAGTGATGAAGAACCCCACAGTGTGTACTAGTAGCGGCAGTAGAAAAACAATCGCAAGGTATCCCAATCCTTTCGCCTCGGAAGAGGCAGCAACGAAGAATGACCACTCCCACGGAATGGACAGCCATCTCGCAAACACGGTGTCAGCTCCATCGTGAAACCAATCACCAGACGTCGCCAAGGTAGCGCAAATCAAGAATAGGAGCAAACCTGTGGCGGCGGCAATACTTACGAGCAGACGCCGGACAGTCCTCTTCAAGGGCTGCGTGCTGGATATTGTCTGGGTCTCGTCCATAAGACTCTTAATTCTTGGCCATAGTTGATTCGTATGATCTCATCCGGCGATATCCATCTAG
>JAGNMT010000008.1 GCA_017991025.1 Verrucomicrobiales bacterium | reverse complement strand
TCCGGGTGCAGGAGAGAAAAAAGAGATGAAACCGGGAAATGAAACGTCGGCACCTCCGTCTGAGAAAGCCGATCCGAAGGTAGCCTCTCCGGAGCCGATTAAAAAAACGCCAATTCCCGAATCGGTGCCCAAGTCTGAAAAACCGGAAGCGCCGGAACCGGAAGCAAAACCGCTCGTTCCTGCTCCTGCCAAGAAGTAGCTTAACCGGGATTGGCCCGCTTCTCTATGGCATCCGAACTGGTTCTCGCAATCGAGACATCTTGCGATGAAACTGCGGTGGCCATAGCGGACCGGCGCGGAAATCCGCTCGTGAGTCGCGTTGCTTCGCAGGTTGCGATCCACGCTCCTTATGGCGGCGTTGTTCCCGAGCTGGCGTCACGGAATCATAACGCGGACTTGAGGCCTCTCATTGAGTCCGTACTTCTGGAAGCAGGGGCTGCAATAAGTGATATTTCTCTGGTGGCCGCTACTTCGGGGCCGGGGCTGGCCAGCTCACTGCTGATTGGAGATACCACCGCCAAAGCCCTCGCCGCGGGTATCGGCTGCCCGTTCTATTCTGTTAACCACATGGAAGGTCACCTTCTCTCCCCGTTCATGGGTCGACAGCGCGAGGTTGAAAGAAATGTGGCTCTCATCGTAAGCGGGGGGCACACCCTGCTTATTGATGTCGGGGGGATCGGAAACTATCGTCTGCTGGGTTCGACGAAAGATGATGCCGCCGGAGAGGCCTTTGATAAGGTCGGAAAACTGCTGGGGTTGCCCTACCCTGGAGGTCCCGAGATCGCGAAGCGGGCACTGACAGGAAGGGCAGACGCTTTTGATTTCCCGCGCAGCATGATCCATAGCGGAGATTTTCATTTCAGTTTCAGCGGCCTGAAGACGGCGGCCCTTCATGTAAAGGAGCGTTTTAAGGGTCCCCCCGGGGAACAGGAGGTAGCTGATTTTTGCGCCTCATTTCAAGAGGCGATCATCGATGTTCTCGTGTCAAAATTGCTGCATGCGGCAGTAGCGTCCAGTCTCAAACTCGTCACCGTGAGTGGTGGCGTGAGTTGCAACCACAGGCTGCGTGAAAGAGTTGGCAACGCCTGTGTCGATTCGGGCATTGAGGTTCTTCTCGCCGAACCCGAATACTCTACCGATAATGCAGCGATGATCGCTTTTGCGGCTGCATCGAGACGCAATGCCGGAATACCGGCCTCGTCGTTACACGCGGATATTGACCCCAACCTAAAACTGGCCTGAGTCAAGCCGCGGATAATTCCCGTGCCTAAAGGATTGCGTTGATGGGCGCGACTTGCTATTTACCAAAGCCGTCCGTAAATTCAAAAACACCCTGAAACCAGCTAACTATGACAAGTGAAGAAAAAATAAATCATGATACCCAGGTCTCGCGCCGTCGATTTGTCGCCGGTGCAGCCACGGTTGGAGCCGCCGCAGCGGTATTGCCGATTGAATCCTGTGCCCAGGTGGCCGGAAGCGACGCAGTAAAAGTCGGATTGATCGGACTCGGCGGACGGGGGTCTGGTGCGATCCTTCAGAATCTTACGGCGAACGACAGTGCTCGTCTTGTCGCGGTGGCGGATGCCTTTGAGGACAAGATTGACGGAACGGGTCCCCGGGCTTCGGGACTTCCCAAAATTCAGGAACAAATCGAAAAGCTCGGCAAAGGCGGCCAGAGCGACGTTCCCAAGAGTCGCCAATATGCCGGGTTCGATGCCTACAAAGGAGTGATTGATGAGTGCGATCTTGTTGTCATCGCCACTCCTCCGGGGTTCCGCCCAATTCATTTTGATTATGCGGTCCAGCAGGGAAAACATATTTTTATGGAAAAACCCGTTTGTGTGGATGCCTGGGGTTTCAACAAGGTGATCGAAGCTGCGAAGACCGCCGATCAAAAGAATCTCAAAGTCGTCGTCGGGCTGCAACGTCATTATCAGGACGTTTACCTCGAAGCGTTCAAAAAGGTGCACGAAGAGAAGCTCATCGGAGACATCGTTAGCGGGCAGGTATGGTGGAACGGAAGCCGTCCCTGGATCGTGGACCGCCAGCCGGGATGGACCGAGATGGAATACCAGATGCGCAACTGGTATCACTTCAACTGGCTCTGCGGTGATCACATCGCTGAACAGCATATTCACAACATTGATGTTATGAACTGGTTTCTCAGCGGCGACTCCATCGCCGGGGGAAATCCGGTTATGGCTCAGGGGATGGGTGGTCGCGCGGGAACCGAGCCGAGGACAGTGGGAGAGATTTTCGATCACCACTATGTCGAGTTCCATTATGGAAAAGAGCTGAACAACGCACTCCTCAACAGCCAGTGCCGCCATATCAAGGGCACCTGGAGCAAGGTTGCAGAGCTGATTGTCGGATCGGACGGAGTGCTCGAACTTGGAGCCGGCCGGATCACTGATTTCAAAGGCAATGTGAAATGGCAGTATCGCGCTCCTCGTTCCGGAGATCCGAATCCCTATCAGGTGGAACACGATGCACTTTACAAGTCAATTAAAGAGAATACCCCGAGGAACAACGCTTATTACGGCGCAAAAAGTTCCTTCACCACAGTGCTTGGACGTCTCGCCACCTACAGCGGTCAGGAAGTGAAATGGGATGATGCCGTTGCTTCAAACTTCAGCATTATGCCGAAGGAATTTGATATGAATGCCGAAGCGCCAGTTAAACCGGGTGCCGATGGCAACTACGAGATCGCCATTCCGGGCCAGTGGAAACTCCCCTGGGGCTAATTATATCAGGGCGGAAGAGGTGACCGGGGGTAAATCCTGTCGAGCCTTCTGAAACTTACGAACGGCTTCCGTGAAAGCGGGAGCCGTTTTTTTCGATCATTGTAGAAAAGGCGCGCCGTAAAAACAGAAACCGCTCAGCCCGAAGGCTGAGCGGTTTCGAAACACGAAACACAAACAGACAGTTACCGAGAAAGTAACCGGACGCAATTTATCTTGAATATTAAGAAATGTCAACATTTTATATGTGAGAAATTAATTTTTCCCGGGGATCAATGATGAACGTTCGCTCAGGTCAATCTTTGGTGTAGGTTTCACGTTCTTAAATTATGAACAGACGGATCCTTGTTTCCAAAGCCGGTTTGATCCTGAGCGTAATGGCTCTGGGCGCAGCATTCATTCAAGTCTCATGCAAAACGAAACCGGAGGCACAGCCTGCGAGCATGGCGACGAGGTACGGAACTGTCTCGAATCTGGCGAGCATCAATGTAAAGGTCAGTCTCAATAACAAGGCGGTTTATGTTTTCGAAGGAGCCGAGCCCCGTTTTGTCGCGGCAGTGACGATTGGGAAGCCCGGCGACGAGACCCCCACCGGTTCTTTCAAAGCTTTTAACAAATTGCCTCGCAAACGTTCCAATACGTACGGTTTTTTTGTCAAAGGTGATGAGATCATCCCCGGCGAGATCTCCAGGAAGCCTTCCGGCTATCGTTATGTCGGTTATCCCATGCCCTGGTGGGTAGAGTTTAAGTCAGGCTACGGCTTCCACGCGGGAGCGGTCTGGCCGATGCCCCGGACGCACGGGTGTCTGCGTATCCACCGTACGATTGCAAAGGACTTTTTCGATCTCGTTAATGCGGGAACGCCTATTCAGATTGCGCATAGCCTTCCCGAGGACGCGACGATAGGGAAGAGTGTGCCTCGTCCGACGGATTTTGATCAACCTGATTCCCCTCGCTCGGTCTTGATCACCGATGCACCGTTTGAGTCGACAAATGTTCTCTTTTGAGCGTGTCTCATTGCGGAGCCATTTGAGTTATGTCGACCGTGCCTGAGCGCAGCAGTAGACGTGTCAACGTTCGCACCCCCGAGGTGATGGAGCGGGTGCAGGCGGAGGTGGCGGGCCATTATCAGAGTTCCATCGTCGAGAAAGTGAGGGCCCGGGAGGGTGTACTTACCATCGGGAATACAACGATCCGTCTCGCACGACAGTTCGGCTTTTGTTACGGTGTGGAGCGGGCGATTGATCTGGCTTATGCCTCGAGAAGGGTGTTCCCGGACAATCGTATTTTTCTAATTGGTGAGATCATCCATAATCCCGAAGTGAATCGTCAACTGGCGCAAATGAACATCGTCTCTCTGCCGTGGCAGGCGATGGATGCGCAGTATGACGAGTTAACGGGGGATGACGTCGTTATCGTTCCTGCCTTCGGGGCACCGATTTCTTTTATGGATAAGGTGGAGGCTCAGGGCTGTCTCACTGTCGATACCACCTGCGGGGATGTCATGAAAGTATGGAAGCGGGTTCGTGGTTTTGCTAAAGGCGGAGTGACTTCCCTCATTCATGGCAAGTCCGATCACGAAGAGACCCGCGCCACAGCCTCGCGTGCGGCGGGAGATGACGGGCTGGGGCATTATCTGATCGTGCTCACGCTCGCGGATGTGGATTATGTCTGTGATTATCTCTTGAATGGTGGTGATGCCGCTGCCTTTCGCGCTCGATTCCGGGGGGCGATGTCCGACGCTTTTGACCCGGATCTCCACCTTACCCGGGTGGGCGTGGCGAACCAGACGACTATGCTGAAATCGGAAACCGAAGAGATCCAGCGTCGTGTTCGGGACGTGATCGTAAGGCGGGACGGTCAAGCCAATAATTTTTCCGTGTTTGACACTATCTGCGGGGCGACTCAGGAGCGGCAGGATGCCCTTTTTGAACTTTTGAAGCACACCATGAACCTGCTTCTCGTGGTCGGGGGCTACAATAGCTCAAATACCGCCCACCTCGTCGAGATCGGGGAGAAAGAACTGCCCACTTTTTTCATCCGCAGTGCGGAATGTATCATGTCGCTCGAGGAGATTATGCACTACGATCTTCATCGAAAGGAGGAAATCAGCGCCTATTCGACGAAATTCAGTGCGGATGAGCCCATTGTCGTCGGCATTACTGCCGGGGCCTCCTGTCCCAGCAATCTTATTGAAGACACAATCCTCAAGGTCTTTGCGCTTCGTGGTGTAGGCGAAGAGGCCGTGCGGGCCGGGTGAGGGGCGCTGACCCGGTTTTGGTTCGCGGGCGGAGGTCGAGTCTGTTGGTCACTTTCCCAGCCGACCTTTCGAGGAATTGAGAAACGCAATTGCGGGTTGAATCTTTTTCTTGCCAACAGCCATATAAAGGAAATTCTACTCACCGCCCAGTCGTTCTTGAATGGGAGGAACCACTATGTCCATTAGACCCCTTGCCAAAAATCTTTGCCGAAAAAAGTCTTTTTTTGGAGCTGGGGATTTGCTCGCTTCGCTCGGATCTCGAATCAAGATCGGCCAAAATTGCCCGTGGCTGCGTTGTTCCTCGGTCACGCAGCCCGCTGAGCTCCCTCCGTCACGCCTTGCCCCGGAAAATTTTGACTCGATCTTTTCGGCAAATCTTTTTGGCAAAGGGTCTAAGCACTTCATTCTGACCGGCATCGGATTTTTCCTTTTAGCCTCGGAATTACCGGCGGCTGATGCAGTTAAAAGGGCTCCGACGCAGGAAGCCGTAAAACGACCGAACATCATTCTGGTGATGACAGATGATCAGGGTTGGGGCGATGTCGGTTATAACGGCCACCCTCTTCTGAAAACGCCAAATCTCGATGCAGCGGCGCGCTCGGGCCTGCGGTTCGATCGTTTCTATGCGGCTGCACCCTCCTGCTCGCCGACAAGGGCGAGTGTCCTAACGGGTCGTCATCCGAATCGGATGGGAGTCTTCAGCTGGGGAATGCCGATTCGTCCGCAGGAGGTTACCTTGGCGGAAGTTCTGAAACGCGAAGGTTACGTCACCGGCCACTTTGGTAAGTGGCATCTGGGCTCTGTCCGGGCTGACAGCCCGGTAAGTCCGGGCGCGAACGGGTTTGATCGATGGGTCAGTGCGACAAATTACTATGATCTCAATCCGGAGATGAGTGATGAGGGTAAAGAAGTCCGACTCGAGGGGGAGGGCAGTGTCGCTACCGTCGACGTTGCGATGGAGTGGCTTCGAGAGAAGGCGGCCGGAGAGGCTCCCATTTTCGCGGTGATCTGGTTCGGGTCTCCTCATTTTCCGCGTCAGGCAGCGCCAGAGGATTTGGCTCTCTATGCAAACGAGCCGAAACGAATCAGGGAATACCTCGGGGAGATCACCGGAGTTGACCGCGCCTTTGGTCATCTCCGTGATGGACTGAGTGGCCTCGGGATTCGGGATAATACCGTGCTCTGGTTTAATAGTGATAATGGGGCGATGCCGATCGGTGACTCCGGGGGTTCGAGGGGGGCGAAGCATACCCTTTACGAAGGAGGCCTGAGAGTCCCCGCTTTCATTGAGTGGCCCCTAGGGATTCCCGCACCGGTGAGTTCACCGGTGCGATGTTGCACGACGGATATTTTTCCGACCATACTCGATCTTGTCGGAGCAGCCGATCCCGGGGTCCTTGTTCTTGACGGCATCAGCCTGGTCCCGCTCATTCACGGTGAGATGGCGATGCGACCGACTCCTTTGGGATTCTGGAACGCGGGCATTCCGGGGCATTTTACAAATCCGGCAGGAGTGCTGACGAAAGTCATCCCGACTGATGAACACTGGAGTGACACCAAGATTGAGCGGGTCACTCGCCGGGTCGAAAAGATTCCCCGGCAAAAGTTTCCGGAAGATGTTTATGCCGGACACTCGGCATGGATCTCGGGCGACTGGAAATTGCTCCGTTATTCCGCGACGGATGGAGGGAATATCCGATGGAATCTCTACAATCTCGCCAATGATCCTCAGGAGAAAATCGATGTGTCGAAGGACTATCCTGAAATTGTTACCGACCTCAAGGTTGCGATGGAAAAGTGGCTCGCGAGCGTAGTCCGAAGTTTGGACGGGGCTGATTATCGGGAGGGAATCCCCGCGACAGACGGAAGCACCTCAACGGAGGCGAGGTCGCCGACGGCGTTTCGGCAATAGACGCGACCGTTCGCAAGAACCGGCGAAGTCCAGCATTTGCCCTCAAGGATCTTCTGCGAGTGACGCGGTTTGCAGGCACTGGGATCGGCATCGAAAAGAGTGAGGGTTCCGTTGTCAAAGACGATCACGGTCCTACCCGCAGCGATCAACCCGCCACTGCCGAAACCGGGTGAGGTCCATTTGATTTCCCCGGTTCTCGCATCGAGACACATCAGATCGGTGGGTTTGTGAGTGGTTCCATGAAGGGAATAAAGGTGGTCGTCGATGAGGACACCGGGATTAAAATACCATTTCATGTCCCTTTGCTCCCAGATTACAACAGCGCCATTGCTGTCGTCGCGGGGCTCGATCATGGCCGTGCCGGAGGCAGAGGAAACAATGATGCGTTTTCCGATGACGATAGGATCGGCGGCATTGACATCGCGGCTCGTCCTCAAAGGGTGTTCCGAGGTCGCATGTCCCGTCGCGGAGTCGAAGGCAATGAGACCTCTTGCGGAAAAAAGGAGGTGACTCGACTTCGGACCACCTGCCGGATAGGGCACCACGGTGGCGTAACCGGACGTTTCTGTCGAGGGTATCCAGAGAGTTCTTCCGGTCTCCCTGTCGAGGGCGAGTCCGCCGCGCCCGACATTGAGAAGGAGTCTGTCATTATCAACGAAGACCGAGCCGGAAAAGCTCCACTCGGGGAGCTCAATGCCGTGATCTTTGACCAGATCGCGGCTCCAGATCACTCTACCGGTTTCGAGTTTGAGACGAATGGCATGGCCCTTTTTGCTCAGAGTATAGACAGAGCCGTCGTGTATGGTCGGTGTGGCACCGGGACCTCCCTCATAGTAGCGGGGGTCGAGGGCGCAGGGGTAGGTATGCTCCCAGAGGACCTTGCCGCTCGTTGCATCAAGGCAACGAACGATGTCGGTCTCCACCCCGGAGAGGGTCTCGTTTCCCATCGTGAGGACACGATCACCGACGACCGATACCGTCGAGAATCCAATGCCGACACGGGCCGTCCACTTTACGGGAAGAACCTCCGGCAGAACTGCGGGAATGGATTCCTTGGAAATGCCATTGTAATCGGGCCCGCGCCAGTTTGGCCAGTCGGCGGCGCGTGGAAGGACTGGGAAAAGAAGTGGAATCAAAATGAAATTGAGATGCCTCGTCATGGTTTGTTGCGGAGAATCTCTGTTTCCCTGTCGTCGACTTCAAGCCCCCGTATGCGTACTTCGCTACTTCCACTCCCAGACATCCTTTTCGAGAAGCGTGCATGTGGTGCGTGGCGTTGCGGACTTAAGCCAATTTTTTGCCGCCGCATCGCCTTTGAGATAGGCGTCCCAGAAGTGCGTTGAAATTTGCTGAATGGCAGGGTGGTGATGTGCCTGGCGCTTTTCGTCAAAAACGCCGGTATCGGAAAAGGCGAAGTGATTGCCGCCTTCAAAGATGAGTTGATATTTATTGCCCGCCGGCAGGGCGGTGTAAACTTCGCGCCGCGATTCGGGCGTCGTCTCAGGCGTAATGGGGCTATTGTCCTCCGTTCCGGTCATGCAGAGGACTGGGGCAGTGATGTGACCGAAGGCCTTTTCGGGGGTAATTCCGCGCGAAGTTGAAGGGCTCATCACGAAGAACGCGTCAATACGGGTGTCGAGAAAGGTCTTTGCCACCATCGGGTAGCGCTGACCCATGAGCGCCTGGGTTGTCATTGCTCCGAAACTGTGGCCGCACAGACCGATATGCTCCAAATCGAGTTTGCCCTTCAGTGTATGCTCCGGAGAGACGTTCCATTCTTCGAGTTGATCGATGACGAAAGGGATGTCGGCGTAGCGGGCGAGTGCCGCCTGAAGACTCGCGGCGCTTTTCAGGGCCGCCATTCGTTCTCCGCGCTCGACCGACTTCCAGACTTCTTCGTCGCTCCCGGCGTGTTGCACAAAGACGGCAACATAGCCACGGTCCGCCCAGTAGTTGGCGAGGTAGGCGCTGTTCTCTCGGGACCCGCCGAGACCGTGCGAAAAAATCACGACGGGGCGGGGTGAATCGGATGGCGTGAGGTAGACCTTCACCGGCACGGTTCGTTCGCGGGAGGGATCGACAGGATCGAAGAGAAAGGTCTTCGCGGCAGTCGGCGCTTCGCTGCGGAGTGCGGCGGGAGTGGCGATGAGAACGAGAGAAAGCCAAAAAAGATGGTGAGTGCGCATACCGGAGTAGACGCCTATGGGGCGGCGGTGGTTACGGTCTAGCGATCACATTCAATGATGACGGCATCGAAGGGATCCCAGTGCAGTCTGATCTCAGTACCCTCCGGATAGGATTCGCCGTTTCGGATATTCACTGCCTTTCGCCAGCCGTCTTTTCTGGTGATCGTGAGATCTAGCATCGCTGTCCCGGTCTTGCCCACATCTCCGATGCTGTCGATCGCTCCCTGACGTGAGGGATTCATAACGATACCAACGAGCTGCCTTCCGTTGTGGAGATCCCATCGGAGGACCTCGACCGGCGGAAAAGAGTTGCTGTTTGAGGAAGCGGTGGCGGTAATGTTAGGGATGACACCGGCTCCCGCAAGGATGCTCTTCAGCATAGCCCGCCAGGAATCGCCATACGATCCGAAACGTAATGAATGATCGAAGTAGGCGAGAGGGGACAAGTTGAGATAAATGGATCGGCCCGCACCAGTTGAATTTTCCAGCAGTGTTCCACGATTCCGTTCCGGAATGACGATCTCCTCATAACGCTCCGTGCCTTCGTATTCGAGGCGTTCGAGGTAGGGTTTCTGGTAGTTTTCCCCGTTCAATTCACAGAGTTGATCCCCCCCGCCGAAATAAGTGTCCTTTTCGGTCCTTTTAACACCAAAGACGTCGTCGAGTGCACCGAGCGGACGACCGTTGCCATTTTCATCAAGGAGGCCGCACCAGTGATCCGCGACGATGGTTCCGCCAGCCCTGACAAAGTCGCGAATCGCCTCTGCTTCCCCATCGCTGAGGGCGATAGCCCGGTTCAGAATGAGGACGCGATAGCCTTCCCTGAGGAGGTGGCCGTCCGCGACCTGATCATTGCTGACGACGTTGTATTGATAACCGCAGTCCTCGAGCAGCTTGAACCAGGAGATGCGGTTTTTCCCTGCTGACTGGGCCTGATTGTCGAGACTGCTTGAGCGCCTCGGCCACGTTTTCCCGTGTGGGATCACGTCAGTTACCCATGAGGCGCGGATTGAAGGCATCGAATAAAAAACTGCGATCGCATCGGTTTCGAAGCGCGCATCTTTCTCGAAGAGTTTCCGCGAGAGATCACCCTGAATTTCCTCGAGAACGGCCCGGTTTTTTGTGAGAAAGGGAGCGGGTTTCCGACCCTCACCAAACCACGGTCCGTATCCCCCGGTCTCCGGCCAGGCGATCGCACCCCGGTTTCCGTGAAGAAGATAATACCAGTGAAACCAGCGGTCGAGATTGGCATTGCCATTGCTGAACCATGTCTGGACCCGGGGACGGGATTCAGGCCAGGACCAGAAAGAGCGCAGGATTTCGTTGGTCCCGTCGATGTCATAGGCTTCAAGAAACTGGACGGCATGACCGAGTTTGTTGTAGTCATAGCCACCGTAGGCGGAAGGTTGCTGTGCTCCGACAAATCCGGCAGGAATGCGGGGATCGAGAGAGTTCGTGTAGCGGGTCAGATCAGCGAGGACCGTGGCGAAGTGTGTGTCCATGAAGGCGCGCCAGTCCATCCAGCGGGCGAGTCGCCATTGGGAGAAAGGCGGTTTGTTGTGGCCCGTGCGGAGATCTTCGAATGAGACGGGCATCGCTTCCGAAAAATCGCGGTAGGCGGTTGCCCACGCGAGGTTGAGTCGTGCGATTTCCCCACTGTATTTTTTCGAAAGCCATTCGTGGTAAATCGCGACGGTGGCCGGTGAGTTATCTACTTCGGATGGAGAATTGAAGGAGGCGAGGGAGATCTCGTCGTCGAAGGAATAGGCGAGAACCGGGCCTTCTTTCGTCGTTGTGATATTCTTCCTGAGGTGATCTTTCAATGTCGCCGTGACAGCCGGATCGCTCAGGGAAACGGGGCGAGGCATGAGGGCGGGTGTATTGAGAATCCCGTTTACTCCGGTTGCCGCGGTAAGATGGAGCAGACCTTTGTCGGCGGCATGATCGACGTAATAAGGCAGGTTCTTCTCCCTGGCAAAGGCGATGAGTGCATCCTGCTGCCACCCCCGGTCAATGTGAAAGGCACGAAGACCCGCCGCTTCATACTGCGCGAGGTCACGCCGAACGTCGGTTTGATACTGCCAGACCTGGATAAGATAGCGGTTCCAGTAGTCGGGTGGAGCGAGAAAAGGGACGGACGATTTTGATTGAAAGGTGAGTGGTTTTCCTCCGGTGTAGGGCGTTAGCTCCGCGTGTAGGAAAGGGGTTACGATTAGAACAAGGCTGAAAGCGGAAAACCGGAGCGATGCTCTGAAGTGTTTCAGTGAGATCATGCAATGGCGGACAGGGGGGTGGCTTTTTTCGTGCGAAGTCTTCTATAGGCCAGTTGGGCTGCGCTCGTCCAGATCAATCCGATACCTGCAAAGAGGGTCAGGTCCCTGACCGAAGAGGGTCGGGAGCTGCTTGCTGATGAACGGGATCTCGACCATACTGAACGCGAACGTAAGATTGTCATGTCCAAACCCCTCATCGCCGTAACCATGGGAGACCCTGCCGGGGTCGGTCCCGAGGTCTGTCTGCAACTCCTTGCGAACGAGGTGGTCCCCGAGTTTGCGCGGGTCGTCGTCTTCGGTGATGCCGGGGTTCTCAGCAATTGCGCCCGGCAAGTCGGGTTGCCCGAACCCGCGTGTGTGATTCCGGAGGGCGGGTGGGATGAAGTCTGTGCGACGCTCGACGAACCAGCCGTGCTCGACATTCCAGGGTTCGATAAAACGGATTTTTTGCCCGGAATCGTCAGTGCGAGAACCGGGGCGGCGGGCTACCGTTACGTCATGAAGAGCATCGAAATCGCACTCGCCGGGCAGATTTCGGGAGTCGCGACGGCACCACTCAATAAGGAGGCTCTGCGCGCGGCCGGGATTCTTTACCCGGGGCACACCGAGATCTTCTCGGACAAGACCGGGGCGAAGCGCTCCTGCATGTTTCAATACAGCGAAGAGGTCCGGGCGAGTTTTGTGACGGTCCATGTTGGTTATGGCGAAGTGCCCGCCCTCCTCACAGTGGAACGCATTCTCGATGTCATCGAACTCACCGCCGAGGCGATGCAGCGCATCCGGGGGACAATACCGAAGATTGCTGTTCTCGGGCTCAATCCCCATGCCGGGGAGCACGGGCTTTTTGGCAATGGAGAGGAGGAAAAAATCATCATACCCGCGATCGAAGCGGCACGATCCCGAGGCTTCATCATTGAAGGCCCGCTTCCTCCCGACACGGCCTTTATTCCGGCGAAACGTCACAGCACCGATGCGTTTATCTGCATGTATCACGATCAGGGCCACATCCCGTTGAAGGCTCTCGCCTTTGATACAGCAGTGAACACGACTCTCGGTCTACCGATTATTCGCACGAGCGTGGATCACGGTACCGCCTGTGACATCGCCTGGCAGGGGAAGGCAAAAGGGAGCAGTCTTGTCGAAGCGGTGCGACTCGCGGCGAAAATGTGCCGGACATCCTGACAAAACAACCTTAGGGCATGAGATTTCTGAAACTCCTCGTCTTTGCCGGTGCTCTCCTTCCTGCTTTTGTCAAAGCCGTCGATCCTGCGGTGGCGGTGGAGCAGGCACATCAGGAGATCTGGCGTCGCTTCATCGATCAACACGGCGTGATGATCGATTTCACCGATCTGGATGGATCAATCAACCTGCCGACTCCGGAGGAATGCCGTGAGGGCAAGCCGAATGCGCTCGGCTGGTTTCAGCCTATCGAAAATGGAGCGATGTTCAATGGCCTCTACATGGAGGCCGTTCTGAACCGCTGGCGTCAGACTAAAAAAGACGACGATGCTGAGAAAGCGCACCGTCTCATGGAGGGGCTGCTGCTGCTCAATTCGATCAGCGACGTGAAAGGCTTTGTCGGGCGAGGGGTCAGCACTGACGGCAAATCCCACTATCCGATGGGATCGAATGACCAAACGGGACCATGGATTATTGGGTTGTGGCGTTATTGGGAATCAGGTCTCGCCACTGACGTTGAGAGAGAGCGAATCAAAAAGCATCTCATCGAAACGATCACCGCGATCGAGGCGCTCGACTGGCGCATGCCTGCCGAGCCGCCTTTCGGGATCCGCGGAACGTTTCAGGGATTCCATTTCGAGGAAGCCAGTCGATTGCTCTTCACGATCAAGCTCATGTCCGTCCTCACGGGCGAGGTGAAATGGCAGACGATGTATGCGGAGGAAGGGCAGAAGCGTGACGCAGAGTCTGGATTGACGAAGCTGGAAATTTGCGGCGGGGGCATGAAATACTTCTACGCCAAGACGCACAACTGGACCTCGTGTGTCGCCGTGGCGGCCCTGCGCGGTTTGTGGGAGCTCGAAAGTGATCCCGGGTTGAAGGACGTCTATGGCAGCGGATTGAAGGCCAGTGCGATTCTCGCGGCGGAAAGCCTGCCGCTCGCCGGGCGGTTTGATCCTGATGACGGGACCACTTTCAGTCAGGACTGGCGTCAGGCGATGATGCCGCTCTGGAAGAAACAGGCGACCGAGCAGGAAGCGGTAACCCTCGCCGAAGAGCAGTTGCGCGCGTTCGTCAAAATCTCTCCGCGCCGCCAGCCTGAGTGTGCTTTTATCCGGGAGCCGGTCTCCGCTGCCTGGATCGTGACCTTGTGTCCTGATGAAGCGGTGGTGAAGCCCCGCGTCGCCGAGATTGAGCGTCTCATCGCGCAGTATGACTATGCGTCGCTCTACTACTGCACTTTTTTCTGGGTCGAATCAGCATGGTGGCGTCTGAAGGCGGCGGGGCTTTGATCACCGCGCCGAATTGACGCCTTCATCCAATTCAACCGCCGTTTTCTGTCGGATCACGGCTTGAATCCCTCATCGACGAGCAACTCGCCGCGTGCACCGTCGGCGGCCTCGGTGGCGAGGGTGTCGCAGCGTTCGTTCATGTCGTGACCATCGTGGCCTTTGACCCATTGCCAGGTGATTCGATGTCCGTCGGCGGCCCGTTCGAGGCGCATCCAGAGATCGACGTTTTTCACCGCCGACTTGTCCTTCTTTCGCCATCCGTGGGCCTTCCATCCGTCGATCCAGCCTTTTGTCTGGGTGTCGACGAGATAGCGGGAATCGGAGAAAACAGTGACCCGGCACGGCTCTTTCAGAATTTCCAGCCCTGCGATAGCGGCGAGGATTTCCATGCGGTTGTTGGTTGTTTTGACGAACCCCTGAGCCAGTTCGCGGGTGTGGCCACCGTAGCGCACCACGGTTCCGTATCCGCCCGGTCCGGGGTTGCCGCGTGAGGAACCGTCGGTGTAGATGAAGACTTCTTTCATCCGGGAGAGGTCGCGCTCAGTCGGTCCTGCAAAAAAGCCGTGATAGCGACGAGGTCGGCGTGGTTAAGGAGACGTTCTTGAGCGCCAAAGTGGCGTTGCAAATCGCGGCGTTCGGGGAACTCGTCGGGTTTGAGATCGCGCACTTGCACTATTCTCGATTCCCGCCACACCCACGCATCGGCACGCCAGGGACCGACCATGGCGGGATTCGACCAGGTGTGCAGGGAAAGGACGCGATCTGTCAGGCCGGCGGCGAGATGCATGGGGCCGCTGTCGACGCTCACGGTCCAGGCGGCAAGGCGAATGAGTCCGATCAGTCCGGGGAGCGAGGTTTTCCCGAGGAGATCAACAACGTTTTCCGGCCAGTTCACCGTGACGGTTTTTTCCGGGACCCCGACGAGAAGGACGGGGTAGGGGGCGAGACGTTCGCAGAGGTCGATCACTTCGGGGACGGAGAGTGATTTGCCGATTCCCCGGGAGAAGGGATGGAGAAGAATAGGGGGGAGCGACAGAGCGGGGAGGTCTTGCGTGGGGCCGCCCGGAGGAAAAACAAAAACCGGATTTGAGATATCGGCACCGAGTGTGGCCGCGAGGGCGAGGTTCCGATCCACCGCGTGGCGACGGTTCCAGTCAGGGACTTCCGCTCGATGGTGATAAAAAAGAGAAGCCCCTTCACGGGAATTACGGAATCCGGCGAGGGTGGAGGCACCGGTGAGCTTTGCGAGGAAGGCGCTGCGCAGCAGTCCCTGAAAATCGATGGCGAGATCGTAACCTCGCGGACTCAGTTCTCTCCCCGCCCAGCGGGTGCCGCGAAACAGCCCGGTGATGCCTTTCAACTCGCGACGGGGGAAAGGGACGAGCCGGTTCAAAAAGGGGACTCCTTCGAGAATCGGGCACCACTCGGTGTTCACGAGCCAGTCGATCTTTGCCCGGGGTGCCGCGCGATGAAGCGCCTCGGCGGCCGGGAGGGTGTGGACGATGTCTCCGAGCGAACTCGGTTTGACAATGAGGATTCGCTCGCAGGCGGAGAGATTCACGGGATTGCCCTATTTGCCGAGTGAGAGCCGGTGCGCCAGCATTTCGGGGAGACCCGCATCGATGATTTTGTCCTGAGCGGTTTGGATGTCGTATTCGATGCGGCGGATGGTGACGTTCTGATTTGCCGCATCGTAGATCGCGTAAGCGGCATGCCAGTCGCCATCTCGAGGTTGGCCGGTGCTGCCGATGTTGATGAAGTATTTCCGGCCCATTTCGAGGTGGACGTTCATTCCCTCCACCGGCTCCACGGTGTCGCCCTTCATGTAAATACGGGGTGTGTGGGTGTGCCCGTAGAAGCAGAGTTGGGTGAACTGGTAGCTGAAACTTGCCATCGCATCGAACTTATTTGTCACGTAAGTCCAACTCCCGGGGGTATCGAGCGTCGCATGCACGATTGTAAAATCGCGGACCTGACGAACGAGTTTGAGGCTTTTCAGGAAATCGCGATCTTCCTGGGTGAGTTGAGCCCGGGTCCATTCCATGGCCTGACGGGCGAGGGGGTTGAGGCCCTCCAACGAAGTAGTTTGCACCGCCTCTTCGTCGTGATTGCCTTTGACGACGGGACAACCCATTTGCCGGACCATGTCGAGGCATTCGCGGGGATTTGCGCCGTAACCGACGATGTCACCAACGCAGACGCGTTCTGTACATCCCTGCGCGGCGGCGTCTTCCAGGACGGCCTGAAAGGCTTCGAGATTGGCGTGGATGTCTCCGAAGATGGCGTATTTCATTGACTGAAAACCACTGGGGCGCGGTAAGGCTCCAGTTGGGGAAGCCGGAACTAAACATAGATAAAGGTTTTCGCAATGAAGGGAAAGCAAAAGGACGGGATTCAGCAGGGCTTACGCAGGAAAACGCAAGATGTGAAGGGTGGATCGCCAGTGGCAGCCGAACTCGCCATCGAAGGTTGGTCTTATGGCACCACAATCCCGCCCGGAAGGACATTCGTCCGCGGTTTGGGGGCCTTTTTGGGGCGGTCCGGGTCGGCGTCGGGGATGCGCTGGGGGGTGGGAATGCGAAGTTTTTCCTCAAGTTTTTGGATTTCTTTGATTAGAGTGGGCAAATGCTGCCGCTCACCCTCGCGGTAAAGTGCCATCAAATAGGCGTAGGCCTCCTTCTCCCTGCCGGGGCAGCGGGCCATGAAATACCCGTGAAAACGTCTCGCATAGGCAGGCTCTCCCGGCAATCCGATGATATCGCCATAGACCCGCGAGGTGGCGCAGTCATCTTTTAGTTTTTCGCGGTAGACTTCGGCGAGTTGAAGTCGAATCGCTGCCGATTCGGGGAGTTGGGCGAGCCCCCGTTCCGCAAGGGTAATGGCCTGGAAGGCATATTCCTTGAACCGCCGGTCCCTCTCAAACTGAGGCAGCTTCGTGTCGAGCTCCATGTTCGCTGTCGCATTGATCCCGATGTGCCAGATCACGGAGACCCAGTGGGACTCATCGCGAGGTTCCAGACTGGTGATGATCTGATAGGTCTGGCGTAGCGCGTCCCAGGATTTGGTGCTGAAATGATCATAGGCCTCAAGGGTGAGAAAGGTCGCAACGAGAGAGCGCAATCCACCAAGGGTTCCCATCAGGGCTGACTGGCTCATTTGCTCGAAGGCTCCTTGTCCGGGCGGGGGAAGGAGCAGGTTCGCCGCGACGAGTTGATCCCTGAGGCGGTTCTCGACCGGTGCGCGTACGACACCGAACAACGCCAGGGCGAGTATCACAAGGATCAGTCGGGGGACTCTATAGAGGAGCGGCTTCACAACGGTCAGAATTCCTTGTCGACAAAAACGAGTAGCGAGAGCAGGAGAAAAACGACCAGGTATCCCGCAGTGAGGCCACCCATCTGCCAGACGAGCGCTGAGACAACAGCCTCGCCCTGGACGATACCTTCGCTGAAGGAAAAGAGCTGGTAGTTGGGAATGAGAATCTTAATGACCTTCACCAGCATTTGGACAAAAATGCTGTTGCCGGACTCATCGAGCCAGAAATTCGCGGCCATATTGTGGGCATGGCCGATGAGGAAGAGCAGGATGCTGACAATGATCGTGAAGAGAGAACTCGAGGCAAAGGTTGAGATAAAAATCGTAACCGCCGCGACAACGGAGGCTTTGAAAAAAGAAGCCAGCACTGCGATGCCAAGTTCGGCGCGCAGTCCCTGCTGCCGGATTAAGTCAAGCTGCTCCTGAATTTCGGCCCCGGTGTATTGGCCGCTCGCGGTCATCGCATCATGCTCGGCGGTCAGGTAGAGGCTCTCCCGGGCAAAGATCATGATCGCGCAGATCGCATACATCGCGACCAGCGAGGTGCCGACGACGACGAGCACCCCGGTGAGTTTGCCGAAAAGATATTCAATACGCCGAACCGGTTTGGACAGAATCGTATAAAGAGTTCTATCCTCGATATCCCGCGGAATGAGAAGGGCCGTCGCGACGATCGCGAAGAGCCAGGCGAACAGGTCCATCGTTCCGAAGGAGACCTTTTTGATCATCGAAAGCTCCTTCACCGGCGTCGCGGGGATATTAAAATTGCCCACAGCGACGACGACGAGGGCGAAGGCGAGCAGGAAATAGAAGGTCTTCATCCGCACCAGCTGTGTCACCGTGCTGGTCGCGATGGTCCAGACGCGGCCGAGGGAGAAAAGCGGGACGGCTTTCCCCGCCGCACGCGGGACAGTCTGTTCGATGCTCATGGCTTCTCCTCCCGGCTGCGTTCTGCGATCTGGATGAAGAGGTGTTCAAGACTGGTGCGGGGGTGCCTCTCCTCGACGAGGCGGGCACCCTCTTTTGTCCCGATAAGGGCATGAATCTCGGCGATCAGCTCGGGGGAGGCATTTTCGATGGTCATTGTCGTCTGGTTTTCGATTTCAATCAGCTCATCCAGGGTTCCCTCCCGCCGCATCCGGCCTTTGAAGAGGATACCGACGCGGTCACAAACTTCCTGGACTTGTTCGAGGAGATGCGAACAGAGAAAAACGGTGTAGCCGTCGTCCCGCAGTTTCATGATGAGATCCCGGATCTGTCGCGAGCCGATCGGATCGACCCCGGCGGTGGGCTCGTCGAGAATGACGAGCCGTGGATTCTGGATGAGTGACTGCGCGAGGCCGATGCGCTGCAGCATGCCCTTCGAATAGCCGGCGAGGCGCCGGTCCGCCGCGCCTTCAAGATCAACGAGCTTGAGGAGTTCGGCGATGCGGTCCTTTAGATCGCTCCCTTTCATACCGCAGAGTTTCCCGTAAAAGCGCAGGGTTTCCGCTCCGGAAAGGTGCTTGTAAAAATAGGGGTTTTCGGGGAGGAAGCCGATCTCATTGCGCGCCCGGATGTCACCCGAGTCGAGCCCGAAGACTTTCGCCGATCCCTTGCTCGCGGCCATCAGCCCGAGGACGACCTTCATCGTCGTCGATTTTCCTGACCCGTTCGGCCCGATCAGCCCGTAGACTTCGCCCGCATTGACTTCAAAGGAAAGGTTGTCGATAGCCACGACGTATTCCTTCTTCAGCCCGAGACTGAAGATTTTGGTCAAATTTTTTACCTCGACCGCTTTTTCGCTCATGCAGAATCCCTTATTGAAAATCCTCTTACCTCATCAAGAAGCGGCACGGTGCGTTCCCTTTGCTCCTGAATATGATGCCCGAGCGGGCTGTCGTGCAACTCACGGATGAAGTCGTCGAGTTCCTCCTCCTCCCCCATGACCTGCAACTCGACCCGGCCATCGTCACAATTGCGTACCCAACCGAGAACATCAAAGCCTTTTGCGATCTGCTTGGTGGCATAGCGGAAACCGACGCCCTGGACCCTCCCTGCAAAAAAATACTGCCTCGCTGTCATGTTGGAATGTAAGGAGGGATTTCGCTGATGCGCCAGCAGAAAGCACTAATCCCACCCCAAAATCCCAAGGATTCAGTTGCGGATGAGCCTGCTTGATTCAGGGTTGTCATTTTACTGCGCCTGCCATGACGACCGGCTTTTCTTCCCTCTGTGTTTTCTGCGGATCCCAGTCCGGGACCCACCCTGCCTACGTCGCATCGGCACGCGAGACCGGGCGGCTTCTTGCAGAGCGCGGTATTCGTCTTGTCTACGGGGGCGGCAGCATCGGCATGATGGGAGCGGTCGCGGATGCCTGCCTCGAATCGGGTGGTGAGGTCATCGGGGTCATCCCCGCCTTTTTGATGGATCTGGAACTCGGGCATCCCGGCGTGACCTGTCTCGAAGTCGTGCCGACAATGCTGGAGCGCAAACTCCGCATGGCGGAACTCTCCGATGCCTTCATTACTCTGCCGGGCGGAATAGGCACCCTCGATGAACTTTTTGAAATGCTGACCTGGGTTCGCCTCGCCGTGCATTCAAAGCCGAGTGGCCTGCTTAATGTGGCTGGATTTTACGACGAACTGATCGCCTTTTGCGGTAAAACGCAGGTGGACGGCGGCTTCATCAGCGCTCAGGATGCGGCAAATCTCGTGGTCGACGATTCGATTGCCTTCCTTCTGGAAAAAATGGAAGAAGCAGCCCGTCGCGGTCCGAGTTCCTTCTATCGGTCATGAAAGCCTATCTCGATCTCCTCGAACATGTTCTGACTCACGGCACCGAGCGCGAAGATCGCACCGGCACCGGCACCATCGGAGTCTTCGGAGCGCAGGCGCGATTTGATTTGCGGGAGAGCTTTCCCTGTCTCACCACCAAAAAGCTGCATCTGCGCTCCATCATTCACGAATTGCTCTGGTTCCTCAAAGGCGAGACCAACATCCGGTATCTGAAGGACAACGGGGTCAGCATCTGGGATGAATGGGCCGATGAAGAGGGCAATCTCGGACCCGTTTACGGAAAACAGTGGCGCTCCTGGTCGTCCGGCAATGCCGGTGACACGATCGATCAGATCGCCCGCGTCGTGGAATCCATCCGGAAGAATCCGACGAGCCGCCGCCACATCGTGAGCGCATGGAATCCCTCCGACGTCGATGAGATGGCCCTGCCGCCCTGTCACGCTCTTTTCCAGTTTTACGTGAACACCTCGACGAACGAACTGAGCTGCCAGCTTTATCAGCGCAGCGCCGATCTTTTTCTCGGGGTGCCCTTCAACATCGCCTCCTACGCACTCCTGACCCTCATGATGGCGCAGGTCTGTGACTTGAAGCCGGGCGAGTTTGTCCACACCTTCGGAGACTTGCATCTCTACAGGAATCATCTTGATCAAGCCCGCGAGCAGCTCGGCCGCGAACCGCGTCCTCTTCCCGTCATGAAATTGAATCCGGCAATCAGGGCGATCGACGGGTTCTCTTTCGATGATTTTGAACTGATCGGCTACGACCCGCATCCCGCGATCAGAGCCCCCATCGCGATATGAGTGAACTGAGCCGCCCCCGTCTCAAAGCCGTCGTCGCGATGGCCTCGAATCGTATCATCGGTAAAGACGGGGATCTTCCCTGGCGTTTGTCCGAGGATCTGAAATGGTTCAAGAAAATGACCCTCGGTTTCCCCATCGTTATGGGAAGAAAAACGATGGAGTCTATCGGGCGTCCTTTGCCAAAACGGCGGAATATCGTGATTTCCCGAAATCTGGAGAGTGTAACCGAAGGATTCGAGATCGTTCGCAGTTGTGAGGAGGCAATCAATCTGCTCAGTGGTGAAGCGGAAGCTTCCGTCATCGGCGGTGCTCAGATCTACCGCGAGATGCTCCCGCTTTGCGACGAGGTGCTGCTCAGCTACGTGTTTCATCCCTACGAAGGCGACACGACTTTGCCGGCATTTGAGAGTGAGTTTGATCTGACCGAAGTGCTGTATCGCGATACGGACTTTGAGCTACGTAGATACTTGCGACGGTGAGAGAGTGAAAGATCTTTCAGACAGGAATCACCCGCCCAAACTCTGAACCAATTGTTGCAGTTGCGGATTCTCCGGCTCGATCTTGAGAGCCTCCCTGGCATACTTAAGGGCGAGGTCTGTTTTTCCCGCATCCCGACAGACGGTGGCGAGGCCGGTGAGGTACTCGAGATGGTAGGGGGCGAGTTGATGCGCTTTTTCCAGATAGGGCAGCGCTTCAGGGAAGCGGCCAAGCGAGTTCAAGGCCACGCCGTAAAAATATTGCGTTTGGGGATTTTCGGGGAGCAGTTCGGTGGCCACCTTGAGCTCGGCGACGCCTTCGTCGTAGCGTTTCAGACGAATGAGGAAGCGGGCAAGGGAATCGTGGGCGAGACCGCGGTCATTGTTCGTCATGGAGGCAGTGATGGCGCTGCGGAATTCGGCTTCCGCCTCGGCGGGACGATTCTGATCGTAGAGCATCTCGGCGAAATTCAGGCGAACGGGAGCGAACTCGGGCTCGACTTTCTGGGCAAGGCGGTAGGAGGCCTCGGCTTTTACCGGATCACCCAGGTCGAGATAAAAGGCGGCGAGCCCCATGTGTCCTCCGGCCCGCTCCGCAATGGCGTTCTGCCTCTCAACGTATTCTTCAGCGGCTTTGGAAAAAGCGACTTTCTGGGTTTCGTTAAATCCGGCATGAGCAGCGGCGAGGACTCTCGCTGCCTCCGTGCGTACGCCACGTGACTCGTCCTCCAGCGCTCTGCCCGCGATGGCGAGACGCTGGTTGGCCGGGTAGGGAAGGATGGCAACGAGAGCCTCGATGCGCACGGAGGGATCGGGGTCGGAGAGTCGACCCGCTATCGCCCGGGTCGTCTCGGGAGTGGTGGCCTGTTCACCAAGCGTTTCGACAGCGGCGGCGCGGGCAATCCCGGGACGGTCGAGGTCGCCGGCGAGAGCGATCAGTTGGTCGAGGGAGCCCGGTTCGCTGCGACGGGCCGCGGCGAGAATCTCCCCGTAATGAGCATTACGCGGGCCGCCGCCCCACCACTGTTTAAAGAAGTCGGCTGCCCAGTCCCGGGTTTTGTCTGTGTGGCATTGCGTGCAGGCGTCCGGAACACCGATGGATTTGGCAATGTCAGGACGCGGAGTGCGGATGCTGTGGTCGCGCCTCGCGTCGACACCCATATAGGTCCGGGTCGGCATGTGGCAGTCGACGCAGCTCGCACCGGTGCTGCCGACGGGATGAAAATGGTGGGCCGGAGTGTTGTAGGGTTCGTTCTGGTGGCAGCGTACGCAGAGGGCGTTGCCCGGTGCCACGAGCTTCATCGAATGCGGGTTGTGGCAGTCGGTGCAGCGGACCCCGGCATGATACATTTTGCTCTGGACGAAGGACCCGTATTCGTAGACCTCCTCCTTGATCTGTCCGTCGTGATGATAGAGGCGCTCGCTGATGACCGAGGGAAGGTGGGTGTCATGATAGGGTTGCCCCTGCTCCAGTTTCTTATCAAGAAGGGTGCGGTGCGAATGGCAGGGCGCGCAGGTCTCGAGCTGAACGGTGGATTGGAGCGGCACGGTGCGCTTTGGCATCTTTGTTTCCGGGTTGATCACCCAGGGGAACTCCGTGGCTTTTTCGCCGGGCTCTTTCAAGGTGACGATGAGCCCTTTCGAGACCACATAATCCGTGAGCGCGGCGAGTTCCGCTGCCGCCGCTTGATCATTGGGATTTGCCTCCGTTTTCGCAATCGCGCCGGCCCATTTCACATGCTCCGACCCGGGGCCGTGACACGCTTCACAGCTCACATTCATTTCTGTCCAGGTGGTGTGGTAGGAGAGTGTTTCCGGGTCGAATCCTTTATCGAGATTCGTCGCATGGCAGTCGGCGCACATGTAGTTCCAGTTAAAATAACGCCTCGTCCAATGGAGGATGTCGTCCGGTGGAACGGGTTCATCGGGATAAAGGTGATACCAGCGCTGGCCACCCTTTTCCTTCGGACGGGAATCCCAGCAAACCTGAAGAGCCTGATAACGTCCGTCAGGGAAGGGGATGAGGTATTGCTGCAGAGGGTAATGGCCGAAGGTGTAATCGATCTTCATGTCCGTGCGTTCCCCGTTTTCGTCGGGGGCGTTGACCCAGTATTCCTTCCCTTTCCGGAAAAAGCGGAAGACCTGACCGAAGTGTTCGAACTCCGCGTTGTTAAAATCCCCGAGGACAAATTCCGCTGTCGCCGGGTTCATCGCCTTGTGGTGATCACTCAGAAGCCACTCTTTGTACTGATCATCGTGGCACGATTTGCAGCTCTCGAGCCCGGTGAAGGTCGCCTCCGGGTTCGGGTGGTAGGGGCTGTAGTCGGTCGAATCCGACGCAGTATCCGTCGCTTTCTCGGGCCCGCAGGAGGCGAGGGCCAGGAGGCAAAAAAGGAGAGGGAGAAAAGCACTAAAACGCGGCATGGAATGTCGGGGCGGAGAGAGAATACGTCGTAATCACTTTTAAGGCTATCACTGAACCCTCTTGAATGCGGGAGTAAACCCTGTTTACTCGACCGTAACATGCCGGATCTTCGACTATTCCTCCAACAAACTTTTGAGAATTCCGGAGGGGAATTGTCCTTCGACGAGTTCATGGGGATGGCGCTTTACGATCCGATTTTCGGCTATTACACGACGGGAATCTCCGATGTCGGGGGACGGAGCGGGGATTTTGCGACGGCGGCGACCCTTTCGAACGCGCTCGGGAGAGCGGTGGCGTCATGGATCAGGGAGGAGATCCGGCACCACAGGTGGAGGGGGACCGTCCACCTCATCGAAGTGGGCGGGGGAAACGGTGCTCTTGCTGCCTCTGTCCTGAGATCTCTGGGTTGGTGGGGACGGCGACGGGCGCGGTATCAGGTGGTGGAGATTTCGCCGCTGCTGCGGGAAAAGCAGCAAAAGCAACTGGCCCGATTTGGCGTCACCTGGCACGATGAGATCGCGTCCGCCCTTCGAGAGTCGCAGGGACAGGCCCTGATTTTCTCGAATGAAGTGGTCGACGCCTTTCCCGCCAAGTGGCTGCGATGGAATGCGGGCAAAGGCCTCTGGCAGGAGATCTTTGTGCGATACGAGCCTGCGACGGGATTGAAAGAGGTCTTTCATGATTGCCCTGCGGAACTGGTTCCGGAGATCTTTTCGGCAATGGCACTGCCGCATTGTCCCGACGGCCAGCGTATTGAGATTCTCCCCTCTTTTCGCCGCTGGATGACTGATCTGTCTCTTCACTGGAAAGCGGGGGCGATGTTGACCATTGACTATGGCGGCGTTTCAGCGGAGGCGGTCTACCACCGGCGTCCGGGCGGGACGATGCGTGCCTATTTTCGCCATGAGCGGATTGAGGGTGGTGGCGTTTACGGACGGATCGGGAAGCAGGACCTCACGTTCGACGTGAATTTTGGGGACCTGGTGAAATGGGGGGAAGCGGTCGGAATCGAAACGGTGCGATTGTCCTCCCAGCGGGGGTTTTTGGAGCGTTTTGGTCTCGGCAGGGATGTGATGGCGGGGGACGGGGCAGGGGGGGCGTTTCAGGTGCTGGAGCAGCGGAGACTTGCTTGCTG